>NZ_OZ244880.1:2332500-2450361 GCF_965221325.1 Candidatus Foliamicus sp.
CCGTCGCGTCCGATACCACTTGCCTTCATGCCGCCAAACGGCGATGGAAGGTGGCGATTGTTCTCGGAATTCACCCATATCATCCCAGCGTCAATTCGTTGCGCCATGCGGTGGCTGCGGCCTACATCACTGGTCCACACGTATCCGGCGAGACCGTAGTCGCTGTCGTTCGCAATCGCGATAGCTTCATCCTCATCCTTGAACGGTATCGCCGTGAGCACGGGCCCAAAGATCTCTCGCTGTGCAACCCGCATCCTGTTATTGGCGCCGACTATCAGCGTCGGTTGCACGAAATTGCCCGGACCTTCTACCGCTACGCCACCAACGGCGATGCTTGCGCCATCGGCAATGGCGTAACCAAAGAACTTGCAAACTTTATCTAGGTGACGCCGATGCACCAGCGGCCCAATCTCTGTCTCGGGATCGAGAGGGTGTCCCACCTTTATCTTTCCGATTCTATCGACGAGTCTGGTCAGGAACTCGTCCTGAATGTTCTCTTGTATGAGAAGGCGACTCGAAGACGTGCAACGCTCACCGTTCAGGCTGTAGATCATGAAAGCAACCGCATCGAGTGCGCGCCCGAGGTCCGCATCGTCAAACACGATTACAGGGTTCTTGCCGCCAAGCTCAAAATGGACCCGCTTCAAGGACTCTGCCCCCTGACGCATGATGTGCCTGCCGGTCTGCGATTCGCCGACAAAAGCCACTGCCTTGATTGCAGGATGCTCAGTCAGCGCCTTGCCCGCGGATTCGCCAAACCCCTGGACACAGTTCAGCACGCCGGCAGGAAGTCCTGCATCGTGCGCGATTTCCGCCAGCATCATCGCAGTGTATGGCGACCATTCAGCAGGCTTGTGCACGACAGTGCATCCAGCGGCAAGCGCCGGTGCGATCTTCCAGGTGGACAACATGAACGGTGTGTTCCAAGGCGTGATGACGCCGATTGGACCTAGCGGTTGCCTTATCGTGTAGTTGATATGCTGGTCAGCCGGCAAAGATTGACCATCGCGGGCATTGGGGGCCATATCGGCAAAGAACCGAAAATTCTCAGCGCCGCGAATTGCCGCCTTGCGCATAAACCTCAGGGGCTGTCCCGAATCGTAACTCTCGACGAGCGCGATCTCACGAGCATTGTCAGTGATGGCATCCGCGACCTTGTGCAGTAATTTCTTTCGCTGCTTGCCTGGCATGGCCTTCCAATCTTCGAAGGCATCCTGCGCAACATTGCATGCCGCGCCTATGTCGTCCGCATTGCCTGACGCCACGTTTCCGATCACTGAGTTGTCAATTGGTGTAATGCTCTGGAACGTCTCTCCGGAAGCGCCCGGTTCTTTCTTGCCATTGATGAAATGCGTAAGCGTTTCCGAGCGAAGCGGCACAAGTAGCTTCTCGATTGCTGCAAGGTTTTCCTTCAGTTGTGACACTATTGGCCCCTGCGGGCAAGAAAGTCGCGGATGTTGCTTTGATTCCAGCGATAGTCGATGTCGATCTCCTGAATCTCAAGTGACAGTGCGATTGGCCGAGTCTGCATGATCGGGGCAGCAAATTCGGCGAGTGTCTCCAGCAGGTGTTCACCGATCGCTTTTTTTGCCTGTGCTGGACGTGGTGCAATTCGAAGAGACACACCAATGAAGCCGTTGTCCGGGTGACTGTCGGCGATTCGGTACAACTCCCTTTTGACGGCCCGAGTTCGCATCCCGGCGATCGGCAATTCATCGGAAGCCAAAGCAGCCTGATGCATTACCTCAACCAGCGAGTCGATTTCCACAATTTTTTCGAGATTTGCCGAATACTCGATTATCTGATGGGGCATCCTACCAAGTTTCCAATTTGCTGCTTGAAATAAACATTTTAGTTGTACTGTAAACACCTCTGGCCTGCAGTGAACCATGATGCTCTCAAAATCCGATATTACGGAATGTGCGGACAACTTGTACCGGGCAGAAAGAGACCGGATCCAAATCCCCGCGTTGACAAGGCGTTTCCCGAAAATGGACATGGAAGATGCGTATGCCGTGCAACGGGCTTGGATACAACGCAAGCTAGCCGACGGGCGAAAAATAACCGGCTACAAGATCGGTTTGACTTCGCGGGCCATGCAGGTAGCAATGAAAATCAATTCCCCTGACTTCGGTGTTTTGCTGGATGACATGGTCATAAGGAACGGAGCGACCATTTCCGCTTCTGCCTTTACCGACCCGCGCGTTGAAACCGAATTTGCTTTCGTGCTCAAGGATCGACTGTCTGGCGACAAGGTAACGGTTGAGCAAGTACTTGCTGCAACTGACTACGTTGTGCCGGCGTTAGAGCTGATTGCCGCCCGCAGCTTTCGTGTTGACCCTGATACTGGTTATACGCGCAATGTCATGGACACGATTGCCGACAATGCGGCGAGCGCCGGCTACGTACTGGGTGACAGCAGGATTTGCCCACGCTCCATCGATCTGACTTGGGCCGGCGCAATGCTCTACCTAAATGGAGAAATCGAAGAAACCGGTTTGGCCGGTGGCGTAATGGGGCACCCTGCCCATGGCGTTCGTTGGGCTTGCCAACGTTTTGCCTCGCATTCCGTCGCATTTCTGCCGGGACACGTGATTCTGGCCGGGTCGTTTACGCGACCCATCGCGGTCAAGGCGGGCGACAGGGTGCGAGCCGACTTTGGCCCCCATGGCTCGGTTGCTGTCGGCTTCGCATGACTACCACGGCGCACAGGTGCGTTGGTGTCGGGCAATTGATGGAAGCCGGATGTTGAAGGAGCGCGGGATGCGATTCTTGAGTTTCGAAAAAGAGGGTCGGCACTCGTGGGGTATCGTCGATGGTGACGGCATTGTCGATCTCGGCGCGCATCACAGCGCATTGACCAGCTTGCGGCGCGCCATTGAGTCTCAGCAACTCCAGGAACTAGGCAGGGACGCCGCGCGGCTCGAACCCGACTACTGCCTGCGCGAGATCAACTTCTTGCCAACGATTCCAGATCCGCAAAAGATCATTTGCATTGGGGTCAACTACGCGCATCGCAATGCCGAATATAGGGACGGGAGTTCAACGCCAATATATCCGAGCGTATTCATGCGCAGCCGTGAATCCCTCGTTGGGCACAACCAGGATATTCTTGATCCTCCTGAATCCGATCAGCTCGACTACGAGGGCGAAATTGTTATCGTGGTCGGCAAGGAGGGGCGGCGTATCCCTGAAGACAAAGCACATGAACACGTCGCCGGACTCACGATAATGAATGAAGGATCTCTTCGTGACTTCTTGCGTCACGCGAAGTTCAACGTCACCCAAGGAAAAAACTTTGCCAAGTCCGGCTCGCTGGGACCATGGCTCGTAACACCGGACGAACTGGATCCGATGGGTCAGCTCCAGATTACTACCAGGGTCAATGGCGAAGAGCGTCAAAACGACACAACCGACAACCTGATGTTCTCGTTCAGGTACCTGATAAGCTACCTGTCAGTATTTTTTCATCTGAAGCCCGGCGACATCATCGCTACAGGGACGCCTAACGGCGCTGGTGCGCGTCTTGATCCTCCCAAGTATCTCCGACCCGGCGACGTGGTGACTGTAGAGGTGCCCGGGATCGGCTGCCTCAGCAACACAGTGGCCGCCGAGAAGACATGACGCCGTGATCGGAAAGACCGCCGCGGTAGCGCTTCTTGCCCGGCGATTCTCCTACCAGCTTAGCCAGAGCTCCTTCGGGCCGCGAAACGTAAAGTTCGGAAAGTAGTCAATTGTTTGATCTTCGACGAGGCGAAGCGACGGTACGCGCTCCACAAGCGTCTCCATCGTGATCCGTGCCTCCAGTTGCGCAAGCCGATTGCCAAGGCAGAAGTGGATGCCCCGGCCGAAGGAGATGTGCGCCCGAGCGTTCTTTCTGCGGATGTCAAAGGTCCCGGAATCGGGATAGAGGTTCTCGTCGTGGTTCGCGGACCCCAGGGAGAGGAAAATTTGCGTGCCTTCCGGGACCGCGTAGCCCGCAATCTCGGTGTCGCGGATCGCCACCCTGCGCCAACTGGTCTGCGGTGAGTTGAACCGCAATACCTCTTCAAGAGCGTTGGGTATCAGGGAAGGCTCGGCGCAGATCGCCTCCCAGTTCTCCCGCTTGGACAGCAGGCAGACGAGCGAGTTGCCGAGAAAGTTGCTGACGATCTCATGGCCTGCGAACGACAGTCCGTAAACTATCGATTCCACTTCCTTGTAAGTGAGGTCGTCAGGGTCCGCATCGTGGCCTGCCAGCAGTTCCGACGTGAAATCGTCGGCTGGTTCCCGATGGCGGTGCTTCACAAAGGACACGCAGTAGCGCCAGTAAGCGAGCATCTTCCTGGCGATATCGACCTGCTCCCCATCCGTCGTCTTGCCCCAGGTGAAGGCAAGCCGGTTAGTGGTCCATTCCTGAAGCTGCGGATCGTCCTTCCGGGGGAAACCGAGCAGGCGGAAGATAGTCTGCCCCGGCAAGGGATGCCCGATGGCGGACACGAATTCGCAGGGTGCGCCGGCCTTGAGCATCCCGTCGACAAGCGCCTCGCAACGCTCGCGGACATAAGGCGCCAGCGCCCGAATGCGACGGCCCGAAAACCCGGCTTGGGTGTACTTCCTGATCCGCGTGTGATCGGGGCGGGCGCGGTTTGACATCACGGCGATGGGGTCGTAGTCGGCGGCGGACAGGACTTTGGCCGCAGCGTCGCAGATGGGCAGCACCGGGTCCTGGACGTTTTCCGAGGAGAATACATCCGGATTCGAAAAAACGGCGGCGACATCCTTCATTCGCGTGACCACCAGGTACCCGAGCTCCTCGGAATAGAAAACCGGCGAGTCCTGGCGCCGCGGCCGCAGTTGCGAATAAGGGTCCGCGACGTATTCCGGCGCGAAGGGCGAGAACACGTGATCCACGGGGCATCCCTCGGGCTTGGGAGCGCGTTCGGTGCGGATCTTGTGATAGGCGGTTTCAGCCATCGAGAATGCCGACATAGCGGTTGCTGGATGAGTATAGTGCCGTGGAGTGCCCCGGGAATGGTGGACACCACGGAAGTATCCAGCAAACCGGGGGCACTCCACTCAAAATCTAGAGCCTCCGGTAAACCCGGTACGGTTCACTACTTCCAGCCCGAGTTGAACCCTCGGGTGATGGCTCGTTACCAACAGGGGACAGACAATGAGTGAGGCAAAAGCACACCAGCGTCATAGTGGCGCATCGATTCTGCGAATCTACATTCCAGACTATAAGAGGGAGCCACTAACGGTTGAGGAGGAAGCCGAGTTGGTTGCGCAGAAACTGGTGAGTGAATTCGGAAATGCGCTACGAACCGCGATAGAGGGAATAAGAGCGGACAAAGACACGGGTTCCGAAACGCGCCCGGATTGAGCGGGCTACGCCCTGCATCACCAATTGCGGTAGCTCTTGGCAGGGAACGCCGGGCAGAGTGAGCGTTAGCGTATTCGTGACCATCACGAATAGCCGTGAATAACGACGCAGTTAAGCGACCCGCTCCGCCACCGGCAAGCGCGGACGCGGTCGCTCAGGTGCCCTCGAACAGGCCCACGTCGTAGAGGCCGGTGTCGGCGCGCAGCGGCTTGAGCACCTCCTGGTACTCCTGGCTGTTCCAGAACGCCTTGGCGGCTTCCAGAGACGGCCAGCGGGATACGACGCAGGGGCGGCTGCTCCACATGTCGCCCTCTGTCACTGCCGAAGTAATACTCCCCATTTCTGCCGAAGTAAAAATCCACAGTTGCTGAGTATTCGGGTTGGGTTGCCTCGGCAACTCAACCCGCAGAGCATGGAGCGTTTTCAGCAACGAGGGCGACGCTTTGGTACGAAGTGGAGAGTTGTTCATGATTCATCAGTTGCGTGAAGAGGGTCTGTCGATCTCGGCGATTGCCCGGCGCGTGGGTATGGACCGCAAGACGGTTCGCAAGTATCTCCAGGTGGGTTTGCAGGCGCCCTCGTATGGGCCGCGGGCGCCGCGGGCGCAGTTGCTGGATCCGTATCGGTCGTATGTGCGCGAGCGCGTGACGGCGTATCCGGGTCTGCGCGCCACCCGCTTATTGCGGGAGATTCGGGCGTTGGGCTATCCGGGCGGCTATTCCCAACTGACCGCCTACGTCCGGACGATCCGCCCGCTGGCGCCGCCGGGTTTTGAGCATCGCTTCGAGACCGCGCCGGGCGAGCAGGCGCAAGTGGACTTTGCGCAGTTCAAGACGGTGTTTACCGATCAGCCGGATCAGGTTCGGGTGGTGTGGCTGTTTTCGCTGGTGCTGGGGTATAGCCGCTTTCTCACCGGCCGATTCGTGTTCGGCCAGAACCTGGCGAGTGTGTTGCGTTGCCACATGGAGGGCCTTAAGGCCCTCGGCGGCATGCCCAGGCGCATCCTGTATGACCGGATGAAGACGGTGGTGTTGGGCGAGACCGAGGATCGGCACGTGATCTACCATCCCAAGCTATTGGAGCTGGCCGCGCATTACGGGTTTGCGCCGCGCGCCTGCGCGGCCTACCGGGCCAAGACCAAGGGCAAGGTAGAGCGTCCGTTCCGATACATCCGCGAGGACTTCTTCCTGGCCCGGTCCTTTTGCAACATCGACGATCTCAACACCCAGTTCGCAGACTGGCTTGCGACGGTGGCCAACGCCCGCTGTCACGGCACGACCCGGCGCGTGGTCCAGGAGGCCTATGCCGAGGAATGCGAACTGCTGGGTTCGTTGCCTGGCATGCCGTTCAACGCCGTGTTGAGCCTACAGCGCCGGGTCAGCCACGATGGGATGGTGAGCGTGAACGGCAACCGCTACAGCGTGCCGGACCGCACCCGCCGGCGGGTGGTGAAGGTGCAGACCCTGGCGGACGAAGTACACATTTACGAGGACTCGCGGCTGTTGGCGGCGCATCCGGTGCTGGAAGGCCGCGGGCAAAGCCGGCTGGCGCCCGGCCACCGGCGCTGGCCGCCGCCGGGCGCGGGAGGCAAGCGAACCCGCGGCCTGGTCCTGCTGCCCCCGGCCGGCCAGACAGTCGCCCGGCGCGATCTGCGTGTCTATGACCGGGTCGGACAGACCCTGGCGGGTGGAGAAGCCCGATGAGGACGTTGCCCGAGACGCCTCTTGAGCGGATCCGCTCGCACCTGGTGGGCTTGAAGATGAGCCGGGCCCTGGAAGTCCTGGATGCCTGCATGCGCCGCGTCGAGGACGGCCAACTCTCAGCGATTGAACTGCTCGACGAGCTACTCAGCGAAGAGCACGCCACGCGCGAGACACGGCGCATCAAGTCGTCGCTGATGACCGCCAGGCTGACCCGGATCAAGACGCTCGAAGGCTTCGACTTCAGCTTCCAGCCGTCGCTGGAGAAAAACCGCATCCTGGCCCTGGCCGAACTCGGCTTTATCGAACGCGGCGAAGTGGTGCATCTGCTCGGTCCCCCGGGAACCGGCAAGAGCCACCTGGCGGTCGCCTTGGGAGTCGAGGCGGTCAAGGCCGGCAACAGCGTCTACTTCGCCACCCTGGCCGAGATTATCGACACCCTGGCCCAAGCCGAGCGCGAAGGCAAACTCAAACAGCGCATCGCCTACATCGCCCGCCCCGCCCTGTTGATCATCGACGAGGTCGGCTACCTGCCAGTGCAAAAGGGCGGCGCCAACCTGTTCTTCCAACTCATCAACGCCCGCTACGAACGCGGCGCCGTCATCCTCACCTCCAACCGGGGCTTTAGCGAATGGGGCGAAGTGTTCGGCGACAACGTGGTCGCCGCCGCACTGCTCGACCGCCTCTTGCATCATGCCATCGTGATCGAAATCGCCGGCAACAGCTACCGGCTAAGAGAACACGCCAAGCTGGTTCCGGAAAACTTGCGGCTGCCGCCCATCACCGCGCCCGTCAAGCCAAAGAAACGCCGCGGACGCCCGCCCCTACGCAAAAGCTCAGAATGATCCGACATATCCAAAAAAGTGGGGATTTTTACTTCGGCACAATTGGGGAAATTTACTTCGGCATTGACACCCTCCAGTACCGTTTCCGCCGGCCCACGCACGATGTACTCACCGCCGCAGCGGGTGGTCAGCTCGCCGGCGCGCTTCGAATACTCGATAAAACCCTCGGTGCGCTTGTCCACGCGCGCCGCAACAATGATGTAAGCCGTCATGTATTCCTCCTAGCCGCAGAAAGCGGCGCAACAGTCTAATTCGCCGCAAATGGGTCCCGGGTTCGCAACTCGGGAAACAGCGAAAAGTCCCGGTCCCGGGTAAGCAGGGCTTCCACACCGTGCGCTACGCAGATGGCCGCGATACGGGCATCATGAATCACCCCGCCGACAACGTGCGGACGATCCGCAAAGCGTTGCAAGACAACCTCGAAATTTTCGGTTTCACCAATCATTCGGTTCGACGGCGAGCCAATCCATGCCTGGAACTGACGCCAGGCCCTATGCGGAGGCGTGGCGCGATCTCTCCAGATTCGGCGGTTGGTTGCCACGCTCAGGAACTCGTAGCAGCAGGGCCACGGAATCGCCCAAGGACGGTCGCCCTGGGCAAGATCAGCCATCAGTGCGTGCGCGGCAGCGCCCACCGTTGCTTCCCGGCGATGGGCGTAAACGAGCACGTTGGTGTCGACGGCAATCAACGTGTGCCGGGATCACCGTAGATCAGTTCGCGGAGTTCGGGCCAGGAATAACGTTCCAATGGATCGGACGCTAGCGGATCGCCCTCGCGCAGGTCGGGCATCGAATAGGGGCGCCGCGGTCGCGGTGCGCCAAGCACCAACCGCAGTCCATCCTCGACCAGCGCGCGCAAGGAACGGCCCTGAACCCTGGCCCGGCGCTTGGCCCGCGCGAGAAGTTCGTCGTGAATATCGAGGGTTGTTTTCATGTGCCCATACTAACCATACCTGAGGAGATGGGCAAACAAACGTCCCGGAACAGGCGACAAGCTTGAGTGTGGGAACCCGAGAGGTGGTCCCCAATGCTTGGACAGGCAGGCAGCCAAATTAAGGTGGAATCTGCCGTTCATCGAATGCTGCCAAGTTGAGCAGTATACGTTTTCTCTTTCGTCAAAAAGAGCCTGTTGTTGACGCTGTGGACTTTGTGGGCGAGAGGCGCGCGAGTGGGGGCAGGCGGTGGGTAACGCGGTAGCGTTATCCACGGGCTGTCCCCACGGCCCGCAGGGCGCGAGCCGCTCCGAAGGACTCGTCCACAAAATCCACAGCGCCGGACTTGCCATCGACTTCCTACGCCGCCAGGCCCAGGTGTTCGACGCCGGCGTACGCTTCCGCCGGTGTCAGGCCGCCGAACGCCGAGTGCGGGCGTTCGCGGTTGTAATACCGCAACCACGCGCCGATTCCCTCACGGGCCTCGCCGAAATCAGCAAACGCCTGCAGATATACGCACTCATACTTCAGCGAGCGCCACAGCCGTTCGATAAACACGTTGTCGCTCCACTGGCCCTTGCCGTCCATGGAGATGCGGATGCCGTAGGCACGCAACTGGCCCGTCCACGCGCTGGAAGTGAACTGGCTGCCCTGGTCGGTGTTGAACACCTCGGGCGGGCCGTTACGGGCAAGGGCCTCGGCCAGCGCATCCACGCAAAACGCCGTGTCCTGCGTCGTGGACAGCCCCCAGGACAGCACCTTGCGCGAATACCAGTCCATGATGGCCACCAGATACAAAAACCCATGCGCCATCGGCACATACGTCAGATCGGCACACCACACCTGGTTGGGCCGGCGCACCGCCAGATCGCGCAACAGATACGGATATACCCGATGCTCTGGAGCACGGCGCGAGGTGTTCGGCCGCGGCGCCAGCGAGCGAAGCCCCATGACCCGCATCAGCCGGCGCACCCGCTTGCGCCCCACGCCGTCGCCCATGCGGCGCAGTGCACGGGTCATCTGCCGGGAGCCATACCACGGACAGCTCAAATACAACGCGTCCATCCGCCGCATCAAGCGCAGGTTCTCCGCACGCTCGCCTAACGGACGGTAGTAATAGCTTGAGCGGGAAATGCCCACCAAAGCGCACTGGCGCACCAGGCTCAGCCCCGTGTCTTTTGGATCCATCAATCCACGCCTCCGATCCACGCTCAGCGATCGAAGGCCTTGGCTAAAAAATCCCGCTCCACCACCAACTCCCCAATCTTCGCCTGAAGCCGCGTGATCTCCTCCTCGTGACCTCGACCGGCAGCGCGTACACCACGCGTGAACGTGCTCTTCAGCCCTTCCAGCGCCGTGCGCTTCCAGTTGCAAATCACGTTCGGATGCACTTGGTAGCGGGCCGCCAGCTCGGCCAGCGTGCCGTCACCGCGGATCGCCGCCAGCGCGACACGGGCCTTGAAATCCGGTGAAAAATTGCGGCGCTTCGCCATCCTCGTATGATCCTCTCATCAGCGCACATTCCACCTTACAACCCTGTCCAAAATTTGGGGACCACTTCTCCGAGAACCGGTCCATCAAGGACCGAGGGTTTTGCTCTTAAAGGAGGTGATCCAGCCGCACGTTCCCGTACGGCTACCTTGTTACGACTTCACCCCACTCGCGGACCTCTCGACCACAACCCCACAGGACCCGCCACCAGAAACTTTGGATCAGGAAGAAAAACCCGCCGCAGAACCCTTGAACACCCGGCGCCCAAACCTCAAGATAGAAACCCTGGCAGCAACCATCCCAGCCACGACTACCGCTCCGATCCAACCCACCGCTTCAGGCTCATTTCCGTATTGGATTACGCTGCCGGTAGTATCCGGGCGAATTGAAGAACACAGCCAGCCAAATGCTGCCTTGTCCAAGATGTAACGAGGGCACAACTAATGGCCTGCTCGGCTTCGTCTTGACGAGCTGGCGAATTGTGTGTTTCTATGCCCCCGTCACTGTTGCTGCACGAACTTCTCTGAAACACGTGCAATACTTCCTGCCATGCCGAAGTCGATAAAACTAGCGAAGGCCATTGAGATTTGTGTCTATATGGCTAGGCACCATCCCGAATCCGTTACAACAAAAGAAATTGCAAAGTCCCTGAATGATCACCCCGCGAGAATAAGGCAGTTGGTTTCGGAAATGGTGAAGAACAAGATTCTCCGCACAACTCGCGGGCCAGGAGGGGGCTCAAATCTGGCGATGGAGCCTGCCGAAATTACTCTTGCTGACATATTCAGGGCTGTTGAGGACCAGTCGGTGCTGGCACTGTCCGTGCCATGGAGTTCCAGTGATCAAGCGCTGGAGCTCAAACTTGGATCGTTGTTTTCCACATTCGAAAACAAGCTAATGAAGGATCTGGACAGTTACTCATTGACCTACTTCCAATGATCGATCTTGGGCATCCGCAGAATAGTTGAACTGGAGCCGTACTATGGGAACATTTTCTGACTCAACGGTATTGGTGACCGGGGCAGCCAGTGGAATTGGTGCAGCGGTATCTGAAGCATTCCTGGAATCCGGAGCCGCGGTAATTCTCGCCGATGTGGACGGTGCAAGGGGGAAAGCGACCACCAAGGGATTCCGTCAGAGAAACTTGAATGCACGCTACATGAATCTGGACGTATCTCGCGAATCGGACTGGGTACAGGTCATGGAGTCAATTGCGTCAGAAGAAGGCGATCTGGATATCCTGATCAATAACGCCGCGGTCACCATGGGCGGCGCACTTGAAACAATAGATGTTGACAGTTGGGAATTTATCTTGGGGGTCAACCTCACTGGTGTATTTCTGGGCATCAAGCACGGGATTATGACAATGAAGGATCGAGGTGGTGTAATAATCAATGTCGGCTCTGCGACGGCCCATCAGTCCTTTACCTACGTTGGGCCCGCCGCTGCTACCAAAGCAGCGATCGGTTCGCTTACGAGAACTGCCGCTCTTGAGTGCAGCCGCCATGGCTACAGTATTCGAGTAAACCTCGTCGCGGTCGGAGCGGCAAATACTGGAATCTGGTCGCAGCAAGGCTGGTCCTCCGATGCAAGTTATCAAGACCACGAATTGAAAGCTCGAGGAGAAGTTCAGTCACATATCCCAATGGATCGATTTGCAGACCCAGAGGAGATTGCAAAGAGCGTCCTGTTTCTCGCAAGTCCAGATGCGTCTTACATTCATGGCTCTGAGTTAATGGTCGATGGAGGACTGTCTGCGGGACACCTGCCCAAGACGTTCAAAGCCAGCGCCACCGGATAGATTCGTTCCTATGGGAAATGGCACATTTGGTAACGCATGACTACACTCCAGGTGACGTTTTTGGCTTCGTGAGCTTTAGCGAATGGGCGATATAGGCAGTGACCAAGCTGCAGACGCAAGAGATCAGTACGATCGAGCCGACCACTGCCTGCATTTCATTTTCTGTTGCCATATTCATGGCTGTGTCACCAATCAGTAGTGCCATCGCCAGCATGGTTGCAAGGGCGCCGAGCAACGTGCCCACTGTCCTGAACACATTAAGCAATGCTGATCCTACTCCAAGGCGCTCTGAACTGACCGATGCCATCGCCTGCGCGTAATTGGGCGCCAGGAAAATACCAAATCCAAGGCCATAGAAAAGCGACCCCACGATAGCAAAGAACAGTGGGTAATCGAACATTACCCCGAGTAACAACAAAAGGCCGAGCGACATCGTAATGCTTCCGGCGAATGTAACTTGCCCGCGAGGGAGCGCATTCGACAACCTGCCCGAGAGGGGTGAAGCAACTGCAACAATGACCGCAGGGACAACCAGTATCAGCCCGGCGAATGTCGGACTAAGTCCAAGCGAGTACTGAAAATACAGACTAAGCAAGAATGGCTGGGCAGTTGCAGCCATATACATGAGAACGGCGGACAAGAGCGATTTGCCGAGAACAGAATTCTCCAGCAAGTGTCGTATCTTGATCAGCGGATGCTTCTTGCGTAGCTGATCCCGACAGAAGATTGACATAAGAATCAAACCAATCACCAGCAGCGCATACGCATTTGGGTTGGGCAGAACTGAAATACTGAAGAACAGGCAGAAGATCGAAGCCGAAAATCCAACAAAACCGCTCCAATCGAACGGCTCAACGAGATCACTCTTCCAGTCTCCCCTTACAAACCAAATGCCTACTGTTACGGCAAACAGGGATAGCGGAACAAATGAAAGGAATACGAATCTCCAGCTATGATTTTCGGTAAGCCAACCACCAAGTAGCGGGCCTGCGCTTAACCCAACGTACCCAACGGCAATAACAATGCCAATGGCCAAACCTTGCGTATCCTTGCTGGATACGGAAGAAACTATCCCAATCCCGGTGGAAAAAATCATCGCGCTTGCGATACCCTGCACTGCTCTTAGAGAAATCAATACTTCGAACGACGGGGCAAAGCTAGCCATCAGCGAAGCTATTCCGAAAAAGAGCGTCCTCAGTACAAAGACTCTTTTTCTGCCGAACCGGTCTGACATACGGCCGAACGGCATCATGAAAATCGTGTTTGTAAGCATGAAGACAGCAGGAAGGAGACCTACTTCGGTAGCTGTTGCCTTGAGCTCATTGGCAATTTCCGGAACGGCCGGATTCAGCGCGGACAGTGTCAGGGACGAGCACAAGATGCCTGTGCTGACAAGGCACAAGACGAACCACGTGTTCTTTGTGAAGCCATCCAATTCGGCAGGTCCCCCGACTCAGATGATCGACGCAGGACTAACTCGGGCCGATCGCAATATTGGGCGCTGCTCTGGCGCCAAAACACACTAACTTAAGACTGATGAAAGCCAAGTTATAACTTAGGCCGTCACAAAAGGATTCAGCGGATTGCGATGGAAAAACAAAGGCCGTCAGACGCATATGCAAAACTGCTTATGACCCGATCCGGGTCGCTTCGCATTTCCGAACTCAATTGCTAATGTTAGTATAACAAGTCCACAAGGGAGGCACGATAATGAAGGTGGATGTCGCAATAGCCACTGGGGCGGGGCAGCCGTTTCAGCTCACGAGTGCGGAGCTTGATGACAAACTTCTACCGCAGGAAGTGCTCGTGAGGTTAGTTGCGAGTGGCATTTGCCATACGGATTTGTCCGTGCGGGACGGTTATCTGCCATTCCCGCTGCCCGGAGTTCTCGGCCACGAAGGTTCCGGCATCATTGAGGCAGTTGGAGTCGGCGCTGACAAAGTCAGTGTGGGCGACCACGTCGTACTGACCTATCCGCACTGTGGCGTTTGCCATAACTGTTTGATTGGCCGACCGACTTACTGTCCCAAGACGCAAGAGTGGATTTTTTCCGGTACCGGAAAGCGCACCAAGTCGTATCTATCGCTTGAATCAGGCGAATCGGTGTCCTCGGCCTTCATGGGGCAATCGTCGTTTTCGACACACGTAGTAGCCACTCAAGACTCTGTTGTGAAGGTGCGTGCCGACGTGCCCCTCGAGTACCTCGGGCCTTTGGGCTGTGGGTTTCAGACGGGTGCCGGTGCTGTGCTTCGCTCTCTGCAGGTCCCGATGGGCTCGTCCTTCGCGTCCTTCGGTTCCGGGGCAGTTGGCCTTGCCGCGATTATGGCTGCCAAGTTGTCGGGTGCCCGCACAATCATCGCCGTAGATATCGTGGAAGATCGCCTTGAACTCGCAAAGGAGCTCGGCGCCACTGATGTAGTCGATGCGTCTAGAGTGGACCCTGTCGAGGAAATCAGAAGAATGACCGGTGGAGTGGGAGTTCACTATTCGCTTTGGGCGACCGGAATACCGTCAGTGCTTTCGCAGGCGTTTGAATGCCTTTCGCAAACCGGGACTTGTGGTGTGGTCGGCGTGTCACCGCCAGGTTCGAGTATCGATATCGACATTTATGACTTATTCAAAGGTAAGACGATTCGCGGCATTCTGGCCGGAGACTCGATTCCTGATGTCCTGATCCCAGAGCTTGTTCAACTCTACGTTGAAGGAAGGTATCCCCTCGACAAAATGGTGAAGTTCTACGACTTCTCCGACATTAATCAGGCTATCGATGACCTCGAAAGCGGGAAAACCGTAAAGCCGATAGTCAAACTGAACTAATTGATGAGGAATTCGCTATGGATTTGAAAGGAAAGAAAGTCGCCATTGTCGGTGGCTCGCGCGGAATTGGACTGGGTGTCGCGCTGGCCGCGAGCAAGCAAGGCGCAAAGGTAACCATTGTCAGCCGCAATCCTCAGCAAACCGCAGAATCGCATGGCTTTGAGTTCCTCAGCACAGACGCGACTGACGAGACAACTCTACGCAAGACTTTTCAGGCATTGGGACAGACGGATCATCTGGTTTGCACGCAACATAATGCGAGCCCGGACTTGCTGCCTTTTGCGATGACTTCGCTTGATAAGCTGGACTTGGAGAAGTCCAAGCAGTTCATGTTGTCCAAGTACTGGTCGCAATTCATGTGTATGCAAATTGGGGCGTCGAATGTTGCAGAGAATGGTTCGATCACACTCACTTCCGGAGTCGCCGGCAAGCGATACCTGGATAACCACGCAGTAATCGGACCCAACAACTGCGCAATTGATGGCCTGGCACTCTACGGTGCACGTGAGCTGGCGCCAAAGCGCGTAAACGTGGTGAGCCCTGGGCTAGTGCGCACACCGCTATACGATGATATTGCCGAAGGGCTTTGGGATCACCTGAGCCACGAATTTGAGAAGCTCAACCCAGTTGGGTGGGTTGCTGAAATTGAGCACACCGCTGCGGCCTATATCTACGCGATGACGACCGACTATCTGACAGGCACGGTGCTGCCTATTGACGGTGGCTTCCTGGTTTCCTGATCCCCTCTGATTGAACATCCTCGGACTCCTGCAACGCCCATTACCCTCGGTTCCGGAGAGCCTCATGCCGGCGCTGCAATTGCCGTTGGATCTAATGATGTGATGTGAACAGCGAAAGGACCAATCATGACAACTGCCAACACCGCTACCAATCAAACGCTTGTCGCTGAAGTCATCGACAAGGGGCAGGTCAGCGCGCAGCAGATTCTGGTTATTGTCCTTTGCCTCTTCTTCAACATGCTCGACGGCTTCGATATCACCGCCATGGCGGTGGTTGCCAGCTCCGTCGCCACCGAACTAGTGCTATCCCCGGACCAATTGGGCTGGATATTCAGTTTCGCCTTGGCCGGCATGATGATAGGTGCAATGTTCCTTGGCCCCGTTTCGGACCAGATTGGTCGCCGAAAACTCGTGATTATCTCAATCGTGCTGGTTGGTGTATCGGTACTGCTTACCTCACAAGCTTCAAGCCTGACCGAGTTTATCGTCCTGCGGTTTGTCGCTGGGGTAGGTGCGGGCGCGATGCTGACCTGTCAGGCGGCGCTTGCAGCCGAATACAGCCCGGAAAAATACCGCGCTCTTTCGGTCTTGTTGGTCGGCTCCGGCTATTCGTTGGGCGCAATGATGACTTCAGTGGTGGCGAACTATGTCATGCCGGAGTTCGGCTGGCGAGGCATGTTCTTGTTCGGCGGGGGCCTCACGGTTGCCATGGTAGTAGTGGCCTTTGCACTTATTCCCGAGTCATTGAGCTATCTGTTCGAGAGGCGACCGAATCACGCCCTTGAACGGGTCAACAAAATTCTGAGGAAACTCAAGAAACCTGAGGTCGATGCTCTGCCGGAGTTAGCCGTGGCTCCTTCGTCTGGCGGCGTATTGACGAACGTCAAGAAATTGCTGGAAACGGACCACAAGAAATTGACGCTGACATTGTGGACTGCATTTTTATTGAGCTTCAGCACACTTTACTTTCTGATGAGTTGGATTCCCAAGCTGATGGAGGACTCCGGCTTTGGTGCGGCGACCGGGCGCCAAGCGTTCTTTCTATTCAACCTTGGCGGCATTATTGGCACGTATTTGGCGGGCATTCTGTCCACTCGCCTAAAGCTCACTAATTTGGTGATGGTGATGCTTGTTGCATCGGCGGTAGGGATGATCGTTTTCGCTTATGCTCCGGCGCACCGGAATTTGCTGCTCGGACTTATCATGGCCATCGGCATCATGGCACAGGGCGGCTTCATTGGCTTGTCCGGTGCAGCCGCCAAAGCCTATCCGACCAAAATCCGCAGCACCGGCATCGGCTGGTGTCTCGGTCTCGGCCGCTCCGGCGCCGTGGCCGGGCCTGCGGTTGCCGGCTATCTGATCGCTGCAGGTTTCGACATGTCGGCAAACTTTGTTTTCTTTGCCGTGCCAATGGCAATTTCCGGCTTCATCGCTTACCGATTGCACATCCGATAACACGTCGCGGGCTTCCCCTGCCCGCGTTGGAACACAAACCGAATTCGGTATCAGGCTTGGCTGAAGTAGGCATTTGCCTTCTGTCGAAGTTCCTCCAGATACGCATTAGCCATGTCCGGCGTTGTTCGGGAGCCGACAGGTCCGAAGTGAATGTGATCGATAACGGAAATATTGCAGAATTCAAGCGTATATTTGTCTTGAGAAAGAGTTATTGCCTCCATCTTTCTGCTCGCGACAAATTCGCTCTTGGTAGAGCCGGATGTGGATATGAGCAGTCCGCGCTTGTCCTCCAGGAGACCGGCTGTGTGATTCTTGCCGAGTCCATGACCATACGCAAACCCATCAACCAATACACGATCTACATACCCCTTCAGTATTGCCGGAAAGGAAATCCACCAAATTGGATAGATGAACGTGATGACATCGCTCCAAAGAATATGCTCCTGCTCGGTCCTGACGTCCTCCTTGTAATTCGACGTCCCGCCCGCAGCCAAGTCTTCGGGAGAAGCCACGGGATCGAACTTTTGCCGATACAAGTCTCTCACGCGGACTTCATGTCCAAGTGACTCAACAGTCATCACGAACTCGTCCTTGATTTGCGTGTTGAAACTGTTTTCTCGTGGATGAGCGAACACCACCAAGACTTTCATAGTACTTTTCTCCACCACGGCAAACTTGACTGGCAGATATCCTTATTGACATATCAGCGCACAAGTAGCGCTAACAGGTCATTACCACCACGGGTAGAAATCGGGCATATCTTTGGACGCGCTCGCAACGAATCGCGGTTTGCGTTTTTCCAGAAACGAATTGACGCCTTCCTTACCGTCCGCGATGCTCGCGTAGAACATTGCCAGGGAGTCAATTCTGTGTGCCTCAAGAGGATGTGAAAGCGTCGAGTTGCGGTACATCATCTGTCTTGTCAAGGCTATAGACACCTGTGATTTCTCAGCAATACCTTTCGCAATCAATTTGGCTTCGTTGAGCAAGTTCTCCGACGGTACAACCGCTTTTACCAGACCCGCTTTCTCCGCGGTGGCAGCATCGAAGATATCACCGCTATAACACCATTCCAGCGCTTGGGAAATTCCAACGATACGCGGCAGAAACCAACTTGAACAAGCCTCTGGCGTAATGCCTATCTTGTTGAATACGAATCCAATTCGTGCCTTCTCGGACGCAAGGCGGATGTCCATCGCGCAGGTCATTGTAGCGCCAACGCCAATGGCCGGCCCATTAATCGCGGCTATCACAGGTTTCTTGCAGTCAAATATAGCCAAGCAGACTCTTCCGCCTGTGTCTCTCACTCCACTATGAATTTCAGGATCGTCGAGTCGCTGGTGCATGTCCTCAAGCGTCGGCGCCAGGCTTTCGTCAAGACCAAATACATTTCCTTTGGCACCAAGGTCCATTCCTGCGCAAAAGGCACGCCCGGCGCCGGTCAGGACGATTGCGCTTACATGGTCATCTTCACTGGCTCTGCAGAACGCGTCCACCAGCTCATTCGCCATCTCAACTGTGAATGAGTTGAGCTTGTCCGGTCGGTCAAGGGTTAGCGTGAGGATTCCTTCCTCCACGCTACAAAGAAGAGTTTCGTATGACTCGTTCATAACAGAATTCGCGCCCAAGAGCCGCCCCAGAATGCAAACTAGAAGTGGCTGATGGCCGAGTTCAAAACGGCACGCGCGTCATTAACCGTGCGTGTAATGAGTTCCTCACAGGTGGGTATGTCATCAATGAGTCCCATAACCAAGCCAGCCCAGAGCAACCCGTCGTCTGTCATTCCGCGCTCGATCACCTGCTCTCGCCCTCTAGTACCGGATACAAGGGGGTAGATATCGGAGAAATTGGTCTCGCCGGGTCGGTTTTCTATCTCAAGTACCTGCTCCGCTATCTTGTTTCGGTAAACACGCCCTGTGTTTTTCAAGGTTCTATAGATCAATGCCGTATCAAGCTCATTTCCTTCGACTAGCTTTCTTTTCACATTATCGTGAACATTCGCTTCCTGGGTGGCGACAAAGCGTGTGCCCATATTGATTCCTTCCGCGCCTAACGCGAACGCTGCGGCCATCTGCCCACCCGTGGCAATTCCGCCTGACGCCACAATCGGAATGGTGAGCTTCGCTGCCGTGATCGGCAATAGGACGAAGTTCGGGATGTCGTCCTCGCCAGGATGCCCGGCACATTCGAAACCATCGACGCTGACAGCATCACAACCTATGCTCTCGGCTTTCAGAGCGTGCCTTACGGACGTACATTTGTGAATGACCTTGATACCGTTTGCCTTGAACCCAGGCAGGAATGGTTGCGGGTTTCGCCCGGCGGTTTCGACGATCTTTATCCCTGAATCCACTATCACTTGCGCGTACTCCTCATAAGGAGGCGGTTTGGCCGCAGGAAGGATAGTGATGTTGACGCCAAAGGGCTTGTCTGTCATTTCACGGCAGCGCCCAATCTCTGCTGCGAGATCTTCCGGTGTTGGTTGCGTGAGGGCGGTCAGGATGCCAAGACCACCTGCGTTTGAGACGGCGGAGGCGAGTTCGGCCCGGCCAACCCATTGCATGCCTCCCTGAATGATTGGAAACTCAATTCCTAGCAGTCTTGTGATACGAGTTTCCATACCTGCCAGACTTCTGGTTCAAACGTAGGTCGGGAGACGCGCTCCGTCCGGTCTTGCACTTGGTCATTTCGCCTTGCGATGCGCTGGTTGCGACTCGACCAGGATTTTCGACATCACCCAACACAGCCTCGCCTTGAAGTTATGTTATTTGGACCATAACTTTATGTCAATTTGTTCCGTCGAACTCGGGTTTCCGATGTACCTGCTCCGCCGCCGGGATATTGCCGTGAAGCACAGCCTGCGCTCGACCAGAGACCTAGTCGATCTTCGTAATGCTCGCCGGCGGAGTACCGCCGTAAAGCACGGTCAGGCGCGCGACTCCGGAATTGAATATTCTGTGTGCATAGACGCCAGGCGGCATGTAGATTGCATCGCCTGCATCGACAGCGCGTTCATGGAGGGTGCCATCATCGGTCTTCCATTGCATGGAACCACTGCCTGCAACCACATAGTAGAACTCCTCGAATTCGGAGTCATACTCCAACTCCAGGTTCCCGACCTTTTCCTTCTCATGCTTGTGAAATACATGAGGCGCTTCTCCGGGTTCAACTTCCGCAACGCCAATAAACAATTTCTTCGAGCCAACCGTGGCCGGGTATATGAGCCTTCTGATCTTGCCGTCTCCGTGCAGCTCGTGGAGCGGCGCGTCCCTTCCTTTGACAATGAGCGGTTGAGTCATCGCCGTTAGTTTTCCGTCTCAGGCATTTCTGAAAATGTTGGAAGCAATCCGCGATCGCAGGATTTCATTGGTGCCTCCGCCGAGCTGGAATGCGCGCACGTCACGCAGTAGGCGTTCAAGGGGAAATTCTCGCGAGTAACCATATCCGCCGTGAATCTGCATCGCCCTGTCGCAGATCTTGAACGCTGTTTCCCCTGCAAACAACTTCGCAATTGCGGCCTTGTGCGGGGCTTCGGGATCGTCCTGTGCCAACAGTTCCGCAGCCTGGTATATCAGGACGCGCATGGCTTCCAGATCTGTCGCCATATCGGCAAGCGTCCATTGCAATCCCTGAAACTTCATGAGTTCTCGACCGAATGCTCTTCTCTCTGTCATATACCGCACGGAAAGTTCATAAGCCTCGGTGGCGTTACCCAGGCAAAGAGCGGGATTAAGCACTCGGGTGTGGTTCAAGCCATGCATGATCCTGGAGAAAGACCCCGGGGCAATGAGCATTTTTTCCTTCTTGACCAGACAACCATCCAGGATGACTTCTGCTGAACCGCCACCCCTGAGACCCATGTGCTCATCGGCTGCGCCAATTGCCAGGCCGGGAGCGCCTCGATCAATCAAGAAGGCGCCAATACCCGCCGAGCCCTGAACGTCGCCGACTCTGGCAAAGACGATGAAGAAGTCCGCGACTTGCGCTCTCGTTATGAAGCACTTGGTGCCTGTAATCTCAAACTCGTCCCTGGTTTCCACTGCCCTGGTGCGCATCTCGGACGCTGCGGATCCGGCGTCCGGTTCGGTCATGGCCCAACAGCTAAGGGTGTCTCCGCGCGCCAGGCCCGAAAGGTATTTCTCCTTGTGACTCTCCGTTCCGAATTTCTGCAGGATTTCGGCCGCGGTGCAATTGGACAGGATAAACGCCGCTGTCGGTGTACACGCCCGGGCTATCTCTTCAACGGCAACGACCGCATGCAGAATCGTGGCGCCGCTGCCCCCGTATTTTTCGTCTATGGTGATGCCGGCAAGGCCGTTTTCTCCCAATATCTTCAGGTTTTCGATTGGTGGAATCGCGTGCCTGTCCCAATGTGCGGCCTTTTCCCGAAACTTGCTGTCGGTAAGTTGTCGCGCCGAGTCCCGAAGCAAGTCCAGTTGTTCCTGAATTTCCGGCGTCAGCCCCATCGGCATATCCTCGTAAAGAAATTATTCAATCAGCAATTGGCGCCAGGCGCCCAAGGGTAAAGGAAACAGATACATTAACAATATCATGTATAGTATGTTCGATTCGATTCTAAGAACGATGCCGAGATATATCCAGTGTCAGGAATAAACGGACTGGCCGGTATTGCTGCTGGCCTTCTCTTGAATGCAGGTCGGTGCAAGTCGCTATCTCGCGCTGGAGCGCAAGGCCCACGGCGCGGGCTTCACTGTCGTGACAAGCTTCTAGCTTAGGTACGGAAGGATTGCCTTGATGGATCACCCCAATGTGCAAATCGTGCGGCGGTTCTACGATCAGGTTGAAAACCGCAAGGATGCAAGTGCAGCGTCGAAGCTCTGGGTGGATGATCTGAAGTGGCACGGCTGCAAGAATTCTCCGTTTTTTCCCGACTACTTCGAAGGCATCGAGAATCTGGAAAAAGCCTTGCAGGTTTATTTCCGAGCCGTGGACCCGCGTGCTGAAGTAGTCCAAACCGTTCGAGTGGGTGATGATCGCGTCGCGGCCCGGCTCCACGTGACTGCCAGGCACACCGGTGAGTTGCTCGGCTGCGAGCCTACGGGTCGAGATGCGGAATTCACGGCCGCTGCCATGTTCATCATCAGGGACGGCAAGATCGTTGAGGAATGGATACACGCGGACTTCCTCGGGATGGCGCTGCAGTTCGGGTTTGAATTGCGGCTTCCGAATGGATCTCCACTTGAGCCGATCAGGAAGTCGGGATGACCGCGGAACGGCTTATCCACGCCTTCTATCAGGACGTTATTGCCGCTGATGACCTCTCGCGCGTTCCTGAACTGTTCTCGCATTCATTTGTACTCCACGGCCCTCCCGGCTCTCCGGTTGTGCCGGCGAGAACCGAGGGTATCGAGGCCTTTTTGGAGGTGCTCGGCGCTTTTCTGGAGACGTTCAATGTCGATGTATGTGTTGACGAGGTCATGGAAGAAGGCGAACTTGCCGCTGCCCGATTGACCGTCAGGGTAACGCAGCGAAAGCCGTTTCTCGGTCTTGATGCAATCGGCAAACAGGCGGAATATTCGGCTACCAACTTCTTTCGCGTGGGCGACGGCCAGATCCAGGAGGAATGGATGACGGAGGACTTTGTGGGAATGCTGATGCAGCTCGGTTGTCGTCTCCATGGTCCGGACGGAAAGGCCGTCGCCTGAGTTTCAGTAAACCGGTCAACTAGAAAGGAGATACTCGTGTTGCCTCTCAAAGTCCCTCCGCCGCAGCCGGTCTCGGTTGCTGACGGCCAGTTGTTTGTGAACGGAGAATGGCGGGAAGCCACAGGCAGAGATCGCTTCGAAACAATCAATCCAGCGACGGAAGCCACGATAGCGACCATGGCAAAAGCGACGGTGGAGGACGTCGATTCCGCAGTCGCCGCCGCCAGACGGGCATTCGACGAAGGGCCATGGCCAACGATGCCGGGCTCTCAACGTGCTCGAATCATGAATCGTGTCGCCGACCTGATGGAAGAACGGGCGATGGAGCTTGCCGTACGTGAGAGCATGGACATGGGCAAGCTCTACAAGGACGCCATGGGCATCGATGTGCCTCATTGCGCGCGCTACATGCGCTACTACGCGGGTTACGCAACACAGTTGGAGGGATCGGTAAAGCCCACCGAAGGACACCAGGCCAGCCTCGCATACACAAGGCGTGAACCGCTTGGTGTGGTGGCCGCGATTACTCCGTTCAACTTTCCCTTGATTCTGAGCATAAGCAAGATCGCTCCTGCCATGGCGGCGGGCAATTGCGTCATCCACAAGCCTGCAACCACGACGCCGCTGACCGCGATTACCCTTGCGGAAATCATGCAGGAAGCCGGCGTACCGCCGGGCGTCTATAACGTGCTCACAGGTCCGGGAGGCACGGTGGGGAGTGCGTTGTCGAAGCATCCGGGAGTGGACAAGATTGCCGTTACGGGATCTACGCCGACCGGAAAGCAAATCATCAGGGACGGTGCGGATACCCTTAAGCACGTGACCGCCGAACTGGGCGGCAAATCGCCCAACATCGTATTTGCCGATGCAAACCTTGATCAGGCGGCCTTCAACACCTACCTGGGAATATTCTGGAACAAGGGTGAAGTGTGCGTTGCCTGCTCGCGCGTGATTGTCGAACAATCCGTATACGACGAGTTTCTGGACAAGCTGGTGGCCCTGGCCGAGAGTATTCGTGTAGGCGACCCCCTTGAGTTGTCGAGCGACTACGGTCCGATGGCCGGAAAGAAGGAATTCGATGGAGTCCTGGAGTATCTGGACATCGGGAGAAAGGAGTGCGGAGATGCCCTTACAGGAGGCGACTCCATGACCGTGAACGGTGTCGGATATTACATTCAGCCGACGATTTTCAATGCTCCTTCCAACGATGTAGTCATCGCGCGGGAAGAGATTTTCGGTCCGGTGCTGACTGCAATACCCTTCGATGACTTTGATGATGCCATTCGTATTGCGAACGACACGCCCTACGGATTGGCGGCCGGCGTGCAAACGAGTGATGCCGGAAAGGCGATTCGAGCCGCGGAAAAGATCAAGGCCGGGACGCTATGGTTGAACTGCTGGCATCGCTATGACCCGTCGGTGCCGTTTGGCGGCTATAAGGAATCCGGGCATGGCCGAGAACAGGGCTTTGAGGCGCTCGAAAGCTACACGCAAACCAAGAGCATCTGGCTCGACCTGGGAGCGTAGAAGAGCAGTTCAGCGGGCAAGAGTCGCCATGTCCTTCACCTGCGAGTAATTTCGCAGAGCCATCTCTTGTGCAAAACCGCAGATGCGTCTGCGAAGTTCGATCAGCTAGCTGAAAATGATCCTGTTGTCATTGATTGTGGATTCCAGGCATTGAATCCACCGTCAGCTTCGATATATACACCAGACATATAGCGGGTTGTCATGCAGAAAATGTAAGCGGGCGCGACATCGTCCGGAACGGCCACGAACCCGACAGGCAAATTGCTCGCAAAATACTCGCGGATGTGATCTAGCGATTCTTCATCTACATTGGCAAACGTTTCGGTATTCATCGTGAGGCCAGGAGATACAACGTTAATGCGTTTCGGGCCAATTTCCGGAGCCACTTTACGAGCAAAAGCTTCCACAGCGGCATTGTTTCCGGCGTGTATGCAATGGTGTTCTGTATATCCTCGCGCTACTGGACCGGACGTGAGCACAATCGATCCCGTCTCCGACAAATGGGGGATCGCGTACTTCGTACAAATTACCTTTGCCCAGAATCGTGATCGAAAGTAGATCTCGGCTTGTTCCAGATCGATATCCGCCAAAGGCAACATGGTACGACTCAGAGCTTTACCCGAATCATGAGTCGTCACAGCAAGGTGATCTATCGTCCCGAGCGCACCAAACATTTCCTGCACTGATTTCGGATCTGTTGCGTCAACAACCATCGTATCAACGGCGCCGTCAATGGACTCCGCCGCCGCTCGCAATTTATCCTGGCTTCTGCTCGCAATTGTGACGCTTGCGCCCTGTGCCGATGCTGCTCTCGCCACGGCCAGACCGATTCCCGAGCTGCCACCAACGACAAGCACCTTCTTATCAACCAGCATTTTCTTGAATCCTCAAATTACACGCCCAATGGGGTGATAACGCCTTTGACCCAGGCTCGACTGCCCCTGAATGACCAAGGCACTCGCTTGCTCACCAGACGTTATTTCCGCCATCAACGTCAATCCAGGAGCCCGTGACCATTTTTGCGGTCATTGCAAAAATGTAAGCCTCAGCAACGTCCTCGCACGAAGCAACTTCACCTACAGGCAGGCGATCCCCGAAATACTTGTAATACGCCTGCTTCTCTTCCTCGTCGAGTTCATCGAACGTCGGCGTCTTGGTAAGGCTGGGCACTATTGCGTTCACTCGCACAGGACCAAATTCGTGAGCAGCTTTTTTCACGAACCCCTCAATAGCGCAATTCACCGCAGCCATGATTCCATGTTTTTCGAGCCAAACCCGGCTGGCGCACCCGGATGTGAATGCGATCGATCCTCTTGGCGAGATATGCCCGAGGGCTACCCTGGAGGCAAGCATTGGTCCCCAGAACTTCGCCTCCATAAACTCCCTGCAGGCGTCAATGTCCAAATCGACTATGTCTCTGTAAATTCCGGGAAGAACTTCAGACGGTGAGCCATGGGACGTGAATACAAGATGGTCAAAGCTGCCCACAGCAGAGAAAAACGCTTCATGCGACCGACTGTCCGTCACGTCGAACACGTAGCTATCGACTTTCGAGCCGATTTCTTGTTTTGCCTTTTCCAGCCGCGACTTGGTGCGGCCGGCAATAACAACATGTGCACCGCGCTGACTCGCTGTTTTCGCAACGCCAAGGCCAATTCCACTGCTGCCGCCAACCACCACTACCGTCTGCCCGTCCAGATTTGCCATACCCTGAACTCCTAGTTCGCTGATTATTCTTTGTCGTTACTTCCGCCGGAGGTGTTGCGGCATGAAGAACGAGCGCTTGGCTGCCGCTGTCAAAGACATGCTAAGCAACGACGACAATTTGTCCGAAAAAACAATCCCGCTGTGCGCCTAGACGAACTCTTCCCTAAACAGTTCTTCGAACATATTGCACACTTCAACTGGAATAATCTCGAAATCCAATGTACCGCCTATAACCATTGGCAGAGAGTTCAATACATCTCTGACCTCTTCGATGGAGTCACCTTCCATGACATTGACCACACCAGTTTTTCCGTCCTGCCGCCAATAGGTTTCCCGCATGATGCCATCCCGGTAGAGTTCCCACGCCCGATAAGCCTCGGGAACCTTTTGTGGCTCTTTCTTCGCGTCGGTGGTACCCGGTGGTCGATAAGAAATAACAATGAACTTCATGGTCACCTTCGAGTGTTATGCGAACTCTTCCTTGAACAGCCTGTCCCAGTGGTCGTAGGGGCCGACGGGAATAATTTCGAAATCCAACTTGTCGTCACCTTCCCTTTGCATGGAGTTGAGAGCCGCCGTGGCCTTATCCGTTGAATCGCATTCCAAAACCAGAATAAGACCCTCTTGGTTGTCTTTCCTCCAATACATTTCCCGGAGAACACCCCGTTGATACAGTTTCCACGCGCGATAGACATCCGGAGTCTTCCGCCGACGCCGATTTGCGTCTGTCGCGCCATCGGAAGGAACCGAAAAGGCAAAAAACTTCATAGTGATTTCCCAGGTTTACTGGCTTACCTTTCGCGTCAGAGCATAGAGACCTGTGTCGGGACTTCTAAGGTGAAGCTAAAACTCGTAGGAATAGCTCAAGCCCCAAGTTCTGCGCTCATTCCAACGAGGCATTTTCGCTTCTGCTGCACCAGGGTATCCAGTAGGGTAGAGGAAAACAGCCAAGTCATTACTGTAAAGGTGGTAGCGCTCATCAGTGAGATTCTTGCCCCAGAGTCGTATGGTTGAAGAATCGGAAGGCCGATACTCAATACTCGCGTTGATCAGCCCGTCTACTTTCGTGCGGAAGTTTTCAGCGTTAGAGATCTCAGTAAAGAAATCGTCTTTGTACGTGTAGTCGGCCGCAAACGTTAGCGCATTGCCATTTCCTAGATCGACATCGTAGGTCAGCCAGATATTGCCAGCAAACTCCGGTGTCAGCGCCGCCTTGTTCCCGGGAAATTCGGGATCATCCTCGGCGACTTCACTGTCAGCCCAGGCTAAATTGCCTCCTACTGTTAACTCCTCGGATGCCAGCAAGGTAAAGTCCAACTCGACACCCTGAACCTCAAGATCACCCAGGTTAATCAGCACATCCTGATTCAATTCTGGATCAAAGAAACCGTTTTGTGCGCCAGTATAGTCAACCTGAAACGCAGCCACGTTCAATTGCAGCCGATCTTCAAGAAACTGAGTCTTGGCGCCAAATTCTGTACTTTCCGCGGTTTCGGGTTGCAGGGCAATCGATGTATCTTCCGGTCCGGCGGCGTGATCAAATGCGCCGCTCTTGAATCCTTCGGAATAGGAAGCGTAGAGCAGAACATCTTCGCTGGCTGACCAGTCAAGAATTAATCTTGGCGTTGTTTTTGACCAGTCGTCGCCCAGTTCCGTAGGCGAATAGACGGGAATAATGAAGTTGTCGTTGTAGCCATCAACAGCTGTGACAGCCGCCCAGCCGTCCTTCTCATCCTTGGTATAACGAACCCCGAAGGTAACGCTAAGTGAGTCGGTCAGACTATAACTCCCCTCAAAAAATGCAGCCGAACTCGTTGTGTCGATCTGCATGTTCTGTGCGGATGCCGTCAAGAAATCCTCGCCCCAGGGTGCATTAACAAACCCCCCCAATCGGCTTCCGCCGGGGAAGTTCAAATAGAAGGTTTGCAAATTAAAGGCGTCTTGCTTCATATAGTAGAGCCCCGCCGTATACTCAAATCTATCGGCTGCAGTCCCGGATATACGAATCTCTTGCGTAAACTGTTCCACAGATTCTTCGCTTGGGACATAGAGGTTCTGCAGAACAGGCGTCCCAATAATGTCCGCTCCGGACTCATTGTTCTTGACGTCTCGATAGGAAGTAACAGCCACTACATCACCGATGTCGGTGTTCCAAGTCAGCTTTGATACGAAAGTTGTGTAATCCGCATCAATGTAGTTGATGTGCGCGGAGGCCGTGGTATTCGGAGAATTGTCCGGAAACTGATTTGTAGCTTGAAATTGTGAGTCCAAGTTCGGAGCAGCGGGACCAACAAAGTCTCTGCCTGGAGCACTTGATGAGTCCCTGCTATACGCCACAGTTCCTACCCACTCCAAATTATCGCCCTGATAACGTAATTTCGCGCGAATATTCTGCCGATCAAGAGTATCTGTCTCACTCACCTCGCGCGCATTTCCAGCGCCGCTCGTGTACGTGTTGGCAGTCAAACCGCCTCGGCTTTTAGAACTAGCCGCAATCTGCGCGTACCAATTGCCACCGATTGGACCACTTACCAAACCACTCATCTCGAACAGATTAAAGCCGCCGATTCCGACGTTAATCTTGCCGAGAAACTCGTCCGCCGGATTTCGAGTGATGATGTTAAGTGCGCCGCCTACCACATTGCGGCCAAAAAGAGTTCCCTGCGGGCCACGCAAAACCTCAATACTGACTACATCAAAGAGATCCGGATTCCAGTCTGACGAACCGCCATAGTAGACTTCGTCCACAAATAAACCTACTGACTGGTCGCCGCCTGGCGAGGTGTTATTAGATGTCGCTCCACGAAGACCAGGAGTAGCCTGGGTACTTGACGCAGCGTTCATATTGAAGGTAGGGACTCGCAGCACAAGATCCTCGACGCCGGTTATTCTTTGTCGATCAATCTGAATCTCCGACATAACGCTCACGGCTGCCGGCACATCTTGGATGTTTTCTTCTCTCTTTTGAGCAGTAACCAAGATCTCCTCAATTCGGAGTTCACTCTGCGCATAACCTGTGCCAAATGACAGCAAGGCGCTTGCAAAAAGAAAGCAACCTATGGCCAGCCCAGTTAGTTTTTCCTGGAAGGTACTCTCCACGTCTCTTGACTCCCTAGTGTCAATGTGATAAAGGTAGATTAACATATATCAATAATTACGCAAGCGTATCGATTTCACAGGCTTGGAGGACCTTCCCGCTCCAAGCTTCGCAGGCGAAGCAGTTGGGCTCTCGTTATTTGGAAGGCGCTTCGTCGCCCAATACAATGAGCGCATCCACCGCGATCGCTTTGGTGCCTTCAACGACCAGGGGATTTATGTCGATTTCGGCGATATCCGGGTTTTCGATGCACAACCGGCTTAACGCACAGAGATCATTGGCGAGACTATCAGTGTCAACTTTTTCCATGCCTCTAATTTCGCCGAGTAGTGCATTGCTCTGAATTTCGTTGATCATTTCTTGAGCGTCCGCCGCATTCAACGGCGCCAACCTCAATGAGACATCGTCGAAAACCTCCGCGAATATTCCACCCAACCCAAAAGTAATCACCGGTCCGAACTGCTCGTCGCGCAAAGCTCCTGCCAGAAACTCGCGCTTGCCCATTACCATCTGCTGGATGAGAACGCGGCCCTTGCCTTGCATTGCGAGCTTCAACTGTTCGAAATTCGAAGCCACATCTTCCTGGCTCACAACGCCAGGACGAACTAGCCCAAGTTCACTCTTATGTGCAAATTCTTCTCCGACTCCCTTCATCACAACCGGGAACCCAATCTCATTGGCGCGCTGAATCGCCGTATCCACGCAATCGACCAAGAACTCGTTTGTTGTTGAAATGCCGACGCGAGCAAGCACTTTCTTTGAGTCATACTCGGAAAGAACTCTCAAACCGCCATTGACGGCGGACTGAATGATCTCGCACCTGTTCACGGTAGCGCGCTAAGGCAGAAATCGCTGTCGGAATTGGCCATAGTCATACAAGTGGGCGAACGCCTGCACCGCCTCGCGTGCCGACAGAAATGTGGGAACTTCATTTTCCAATAGCATTGGATATCCTTTGCTGGCTAGCGAAGTCGCTCCGCACCACCCAACGATCACTGGTTTTTCCGACTCGCGCGCAATCCTGCTGATTTCCTCGCCGTAGAAGGTCGCTCGGGGTTCGCTTGCCATTGTTACCAACAAAAGAACCCCATCGATGTAGTCTTGCTCCAGAACCGCCCTGACCGTGTCCTGATAGCCCGTGGCGGAAGAGCGGATTTGGCCCGTCAAATCAATAGGATTGGTCACAGCGGCAAAATCCGGAACGAATTGCCCGATCTTTTTCTTGGCCTCATCCGTCAATTCGGGTATCTCAATGTTGAACCGATGGCAGTCATCTGCGGCAACCCCGCAAATCCCACCTGATGCCGAGATGATGGCTACTCTATTGGAACGCGGATACTTTCCACCGGTCCAGCTGAAGGCTCTTGCAACGGATAGCAAGTCAGCCGCGTCGGTAACGCGCATGATTCCGAATTGCTTGCAAACCGCATTGAATACTTTGTCGGACCCAGCTATTGCGCCCGTATGCGACGCCGTCGCCTTGGCCGATACCTCCGATAGACCCGTCTTGTATGCGACTATCGGCTTCCCGACGGCCGCAGCTCTCTTGCAGGCGGCGATAAATCCCTGGGCGTTTCGAATGCCTTCGATAAACAGTGCAATCACATTGACGCGATCGTCGTCAATGAGATAGTTCACATAATCGTGTAGTTGCAAATCCGCCTCATTCCCTGTGGATACCCAATGACTAAATCCGACTCCGCTTTCAACACCGCGTCCCAACATCGAACCACCCAAAGCGCCGCTCTGCGTGACAAACGCGATATCTCCAAGCTTGAATTCATCCAGAGCGCAAACCATCGAAATCGACGCTACGAACGAGTCCGTATTACCAATCAGCCCCGCAGTGTTTGGTCCACAAAATCTCATACCCGCATCCCTGCAAGTAGTCGAGAGTTCGCTTTCCAGTTGATGATTGCCCGTCTCACTAAACCCCGACGAGAATACTATTGCTGCCTTGATTCCTGCTCTTGCACATTGCCGCATAGCTTGAAGACAGGATTCTGCCGGCAGCAGAATCATTGCCAGGTCAACTTCATCCCTTATCTCTTCAACTGTCGAATAGCATCGAAGACCCGCAATCGACTTTGAGCCTGGATTGACCGGATAGATTTTTCCTTTGTATTTATGCTTGATTAGATTGCCGATGGCGGCTGCACCCAGCTTTGGTGAGCCCGTTGCCGTTACCCCATCAGACGCGCCAACAATCGCAACCGAGCAAGGAGAAAAAAGCGCCTCCAAGATAGCTACTTGCCCATTATGGGAGTCAGGTCAGACCAGTCATAGGGGAACGGAATCGTCCCTTCCTTTACTGCTACCGCTACACCATAGCGAGTCACATCGCGCTCGCAGGTAACGTTGATTTGGCATAGATCGCCGGACTCCAGCGCCTTCTTGAGCGCGGGTTTGAATTCTGCCGGTTTGTTCACACGCCAGGTTCTTGCTCCCATGGCTTCGCCAATTTTGTCCAAATCCGGATTCCATGGTTCGCCCGATTCTTCTATCTGGAACACATCGCCCACGCGTCTGCCGAAGCGTCTTTCCGCTCCTTCGATTTCCGCTTGAATTGAGCAGTTATCAAAGACGATTATCACACCGGATATGCCGTACTCCTTGCAGGTCGCGAGAGCCGACATCTGGTGGATATAGGCCTGGTCACCACAAAACGCCACCAGTGGATGATCGGGTCTCGCAAAGCCACTGGCAATCAGCGCCGGCGGCGTGAAACCCATTTGGCCAAAATGCTGAGTGTTGTGGCCGAAATACGGATGCCTGAGTTCGTAAAACGCCGGCATGTAGTTCATGACAAAACCCGCATCGCTGGTAACAGCAGTTAGCGGATCAAACTCATTGATGACGTCAGACGCGTCTTTGACGATGCGTGCATATTCCAATGGCGCCTTGTCGCTTGTGACCATCGGCGCAACCTCCTGCTCCCATGCCTTGCGCCACTGATCGATCTGGGCGTGCCATGCACTCCGATCAGGAATCGAATCTTGCGACGACTTCACTTGATCGATGAGGCCTTGCAGCCCCTGCTTGGCGTCGGAGACCATTGCTACTTCCGCCGGATAGATGCGTCCTATTTCTGTAGGATCAATATCGATATGGATGAGCTTTTGCGATTTTGGAATATCAAAGAAACTCCAACCCGCAGTATTCATATCTGTAAACCGTACACCGATACCAATCACCAGGTCGGCATTGTTTGCTGCCTGAACCGCCTGCCCCGTGCCAGCCCGATTACTTACGCCTAATGCCAACGGATGGTCCTCTGGCAGCGCAGCCTTCCCTCCGTACGTTGTGGCAACCGGCGTACTAGTCAGCTCCGCAAATTCCTTCAGCTCCGGCCATGCGCGAGCAATGTGAACACCTGTCGAGCAATAGATCACTGGGCGCTCTGCTTTCGAAATTAATTCGACCGCCTCCGACAGCGCCTGCGGAGCCGGCGCCGGGCCATGCATCTGGACTTGCATGGAGTGCTCTTCCGTGATCTCTACATCAACTTCAGTGTTTTGAACGTCCAGCGGCATATACAAAACTACCGGGCCAGGACGACCATTGATCGCAGTCTTGTACGCTCTGATGAGAGTATCAAGCACAGTATCCGGGCGTATTGTCATTACCGCCAGCTTGGTGATCGGCTTCAGCATTTGAACAAACTCGTCGTCGCCGTACCGATAGACTTCCTGAATTCCGCCGCGGCCATGCCATTTGGTTGGCCCCGCGCCCATCAGGCACAACATAGGCGTGGAGTCATAAAACGCTTCCGCAATCCCCGGAAGCGTATTGAAGTTTCCGGGTCCAACCGTGGTGCAGGTTACGGGAATGGATCCTTGGCGACGTAACCGCCAGTCCATATCGGCAGCATGAATGGCCTGAGCCTCATGTCTTGTGCGAACTCCTTTCAATCCGGCCGAATATTCAAGTGCATCAAGCAACCCCCAATTCGAATGGCCGTTGTAGAAGTAGTAGCGTTCCGTTCCCACTTGTTTCAGGAATGTTGCGACTACCTGTGCTGCTGTCATCCTGGCCATGGTGCCTCCTGTGATCTCCTGAGATTGACCAGATCACGGATCCGACGGATCACGAACGATGCCAGCCAGCTTGGTTTTGAACCAAAGAGGGGGCCAGAATCGTAGTCCATGCTCGTCGAATCCATTAATTGTTAATGTTTCCGTAACCCTAACGATTAAACTATAATCAGTCAAACTCCAGATTCATTTTATTGGTGTTTTTCTCTTGCGGGGCCGGCATATGTTTAACAAGTTACTTGTTCATAACGAGTGGTGCGACAGCTCCGACGGAGAAACACTCGGTTCGATCAATCCGGCAGACGAGAAGGAAATTGCGCGACTGCCTCTCGCGACAGCCGCAGACGTTGACAAGGCTGTTGAGTCGGGGCGAGACGCGTTCAAAACCTGGCGAAATTCCAGTTTGGCCGAACGGGCCTATCTGCTCAATAGGCTGGCAGACCTGATTGAACAGAATAAAGATGAGATTGCGAAACTGGAGACCCTTGATATGGGTAAACCGCTTCGCGAGTCTTATTTGAATGTACAGCGATCAGTAGTAACTGCCAGATATTACGCTGGAGCTATCGACAAATATGAAGGCAACAGCTATCCGGTTGACAATACAACATTTAACTTCTCGACCTTCGAGCCACTGGGCGTAACGGCGCATATCACGCCCTGGAACTATCCCTTCGCGAATGCTATGCGCTCACTTCCGACTGCGATAGCCGCGGGTTGTACGGTCGTCATCAAACCATCCACCAACACTTCGTTAACCACTCTATTCCTCGGCAAGTTATGCATTGAGGCGGGATTCCCGCCTGGGGTTGTCAATGTAGTCACAGGGTCAGGCGCAGTAGCTGGTTCGACGCTCGCAGGCCATCCGGGAATCGGCGGCGTGACGTTTACCGGCTCTGTGAGCACCGGCACCAAGATCATGGCATCAGCCGCAGCCAACATTAACCCGGTTGTGCTGGAGTTGGGCGGCAAGAACCCTCAGGTCGTCTTTGCTGACGCGAACCTCGAACGCGCCGTCGCTGAAACGATGAGGGGCGCTTACACGAATGCAGGCCAGGTCTGCACATCCGTGAGTCGACTTCTCCTCGAAAAGCCGATTTACGAGGAGTACGTAGATATCCTTACATCAAAGCTTGAAGCTCTTACGATAGGCAACGGGATGGACAATCCCGACATCGGGCCACTAGTCAGCAAGCAACACTACAATCAGGTATCCGAGTATTCGGAGATCGCGAGAGCCGAAGGTGCGGATCTGGTCACGGGCGGAGAACGTGCTGACGGGTTCGAGAAAGGCTACTACTATCGCCCCACCTTGTTTGCGAATGTCGAAAACAGCATGCGAATCGCGCAGGAAGAGGTCTTCGGTCTTATTTTGGCTGCGATATCGTTCGAATCAGAGGAAGAGGCCCTTGCAATTTCGAATGATTCGCCTTTCGGATTGACGTCAGGAATATTCACCAGAGATATCGACAAGGCGATGAGATTTGCTAAAGGTATCGAAGCCGGAATGGTCTGGGTCAACAAGTGGTTTCAGGGTCCTGTTCAGGTACCTCACGGGGGCGCGAAGACCAGTGGCTTAGGTCGGGAACAGGGTCTGATGGCGTTGAGGAACTACTCGTACGTCAAGGATATCGCCATACACTTCGATTGAGCCCGTAAGCGACTGAGTGAATCGTTCGCCTGAGGATTCCTGAGCTTACGTTGGCACTGGACCACGACCCCGAGAAATCTGCCGCTAGTCCCGTCGTCGTTGTTTCATGCGGAGACGACGATCTTACCAATCTGTTGGTTTGACTCCATGTACGCATGTGCCTCTGCGACATCTGCAAGGTCAAAAACTCGATCAATCACTGGGCGCAGAACCCCTGTTTCCAACCACTCAGTTATGTCCGCAACCGCCCTTGACTTCAACTCCGGGTCGTTCACCAGCTCCCAAAGCGTATAACCTTGGATAGAACCGGCTCTCTTCATTACTTCGACCAAAGGAAACGGCGTCGGTCTATCGTCGAGTTGGCCGTAAAGGAATATCTTCCCCTGATACGCAAGGCATTCCACAAGCTGCGTGACCTGAGGACCTGCAATCGGATCAAAAATCAGGTTAGCCCCTTCGTTGTCAGTAAACTCCATGACTTTTGATGCCAGGTTCTCCGATTCAGTGGCAACGACATGATCCGCACCAAATTCCAATAGCTTCTCAGCCTTTTGGCGATCCCTGCTTGTTGCAATAACTGTCGAGCCGAACATTTTCGCCATTTGAATGGCCCCAACGCCCACACTCGATGTAGCGGCAGTCATGAGGATAGTGTCGGTGCTGCTAAGCTGGGAGTAGAGTGCCAAAGGCCCATAGGCAGTGAGGTACTGCTGCCAAATCGCTGTCGCCTGTAATTCGTTGAGGCCGCTTGGGGCAGCCGCCAAACTAAAGTCCGGTACGATTGCCCATTCACCATACACACCATAGTCCGACATATCGAAACACGGAATGGTTGTTACCCGGTCGCCGACATTGAATCCCTGAACACCGCTTCCGACTGCTTCAATTACGCCAACTGCCTCTTTTCCAATTCGGGAGGGGAAGGTGGCGTCTCTCAGAGGGTATACGCCGGTCCGCATTTGCACCTCTGAACGATTGAGCCCAAATGCCTCTATGCGGAGCAATACCTCACCGGGCCCCGGTTCAGTTGCATCAACGTCTTCCAACCGCAGCACATCCGGCGGACCAATCTCGTAAAACCGTACAATCTTCCCCATAGTATTTTCTCGACCGCTTACATCGAATAGCCACCATTAACAGGCAAACACTGGCCGGTAATGTATTCTGCTCTAGGCGATACCAGAAACAGAATCGCATTTGCTGCGTCTTCCGGACGGGTCAAACGACCGAGCCCCGCCCCCAAGGGATAGGAGCGCAATACCTTTGCCAAAATTTCATTGTTCTCCGCCGTAGCGTCTTGGCGCAGAAAATCCGCCATTGGACTCTCATGTGACACGGCGGCCAGAGACACCGCGTTGACGTTTATCGAGAGTTTTCCCAGCTCGCGTGCCAGTGACTTACTCATTGCGAGTACCGCTGCCTTGGCGCCGCTATACATGACAAAGCGCTTTTCGCCAACCAGTCCCGCGTCGGAAATAATCGATACTATCTTCCCTTCGCGAGCCTCAATCATGCCGGGAAGCACAGAGTAAACGGAATTTGCGACTCCGAAAATATTCAGATTCACTATCTTGGACCAGTCTTCGGGATTGGAATCACCGAATAAAGGCAAGCCCACTTCGCCAGTGCGACGTTCGGGAATAATGCCCGCGTTGTTGACAAGGATATTGATCGCACCAAATTCTTCTTTCGCCTTCTCGACCATCGCTTGCACTTGTTCCAGACTCGTAACGTCTGCGCCATAGGGAAACGCAACACCACCCGCTTCCGAAATTTCATTTGCAACCGCCGCCGCTCGATCCTGCACCAAGTCGTTGACAACAACTTTCGCCCCTTCTTCCGCCAACCTTTTGCAGATGCAACGACCAACGCCTTGGCCTCCGCCAGTTACCAGGGCGACTTTTCCCGAGATTTCAATATCCATTATCCAGCTCTCCCTTTGTCTTTCGATACTTGCCTAACGCCCCTTGTAGACAGGCGCGCGTTTCTCTGAAAATGCCTTCATCCCTTCTCGTTTGTCATCCGTATCAAAAAGAATTGCAGCGGACAGAAGTTCAATCTGCATGCCAGGGCCAATGTGCGCCTGCAACCCGCCGTCCACTGCGCGCTTTATTGCTTGCAACGCCAACGGGGATTTATCTGCCATTTGCGCGGCTACTTCCATAACACGCTCCATGAAGTGCTCATCCGAAAATACTCGATTGGCTATTCCGTCCCGAACGCATTGATCTGCATTCAGATGCTCGCAAAAAAACATCAACTCCTTGGCCTTTGAGGGGCCTACCAAACGGGCCAGGCGCTGCGTTCCCCCACCAGCCGGAATCACACCCAATCCGGCCTCGGGCAGGCCGAATGTAGCCCGCGCCGATAGCAGACGCAGATCACAGCAAAGAGCCAATTCCGCGCCTCCTCCGAGAGCTACGCCGTTTATGGCCGCGATTGTTGGTTTTGGACAGCTTTCCAAGTTCGAGAACAATTGCAAGGTTCGTCTTTGTTCCTGATAAAACTCCGACGGGCTGGCCTTGCTGTCACTGACCTCCTTGAGGTCTTTGCCGGCACAAAAAGCCTTCTTCCCAGCACCGGTGATTACCAACACCCTGATCTCTTCAGACGATTCAACCTCCGCCAGTACTGAAGCAAGCTCGGATTTGATTGCCGGGTTAAGAGCGTTCATCCGCTCCGGTCTGTTCAGCGTTACAGTGGCGACACCGTTGTCGCTAAGCTGGTAGAGGAGATTTTCGTACATAAGAGGGTATCAGGCCCTCAGAATTGTTACGCTGCAGGCGCCACTTTCAAGGCCAGTCACTCCGCCACCGACCACATGCGCGAGACCAATTTGGGCATTCCGTACTTGCCGGGCATCTGCTGCACCCGTCAACTGCCAATACAACTCGGCAATTTGGGCTACCCCGGTCGCTCCCAGCGGATGTCCTTTGGAAAGCAATCCGCCAGACGGCGACACTGCTACCTCGCCATCAAGGTCTGCTCGTCCTTCCTCAAGAAACTCTCCGGATTGCCCAAGTCCACAGAATCCCAAATCCTCGTAGTGAATCAACTCAGCTATGGCAAAAGGATCATGCATCTCGCACACGTCCACATCCTGCGCTGAAATGCCCGCAGCATCGTAGGCCGCGGCAGAAGCCCTCGCCGTCATTTCCGACCGAGTATCAACAATTCCGTAGCGCGTTCTATGGCCCGAGTTCAGAACACAAGCGGAAATTTCCACAGGATGATCAGTCAGTTTACGCGCCTCACTTTCCGACGCGATGATCGCCGCAGCCGCCCCATCGGAGATCGGACAGCACATATTTCGTGTAATAGGTTCAGCGATAACAGGAGAATCCAGGACATCATCAATCGTCAACTCATCAGACATATGACAGCGTGGATTCAGAGTTGCGTTTCTTCTGTTCTTCACCGCAACTCCGGCCAGTTGTTCCACGGTAGTGCCGTATTCACGCATATGCATTTTCGCCATCATCGCGAAGGCCGATGGCATTACGCGACCCATGCTACTGTCCAAATCATCCGAGACAATAGGAAGAAACCCGCCACCCTTCTTGGTTAGCTTCTCGCCGCCTAACACCAGCGCAACTTGTACGTCTCCTGCTTTGACAGCATTTACCGCTCCTTTCAGCGCGGTGGCACCACTTGCGCATGCATTCTCGACGTTGTGGACGGGAATGCCTTCCATCCTCAGCCTCATAAGGCTCTTCTGACCGAAGCACGGACCCTGATATGCATGGCCGGCAAAGGCGGCCTCTATTCTCTCTGGATCAACAGAGATTGAGCTCATGGCCTGTTGAACCGCGTCCGCCACGAGGTCGTGCACAATCAGATCATGGTGCGGCGCAAAATCCGTCATGCCTACAGCTACCACATATGCCTTTGTCATCTTGGTCTGTTCCGCTAGCTGACTTTGAATTTCGGGCCGACGATTTTGGTCCCGTCACGCTCTGTTCGAATGCATCCGATCACCAGTTGCACCCGTGCGCCCGAATCTAGCGACTTGTCCTCCCACTCTTCCAACTGCGCAATGAGTGAAAGCCCTTGATCCAGTTCAATGACTGCTATCGCATAGGGAGAAACAAAACCAGGTAAACCTCTCTGAATCACCGCTGATTCAATAAGCCGGCCTTTTCCGTCAATCTCAATGTCCTCATAATCTCCACCTGCCGAAAACACCGAATTGCGGGGAAAGTAGAGACTGCCGGTGGATTTACACCGCCTCACCAGCAGCTTTGGTGTGCTATCGGCGTTACTCGAATCAACGAACAGATCGTCTCTGATCGGTATTTCCCTTTCAATCTCCGGCATTGCGCACTCGAATGGCTAATGACCCAGCGGTGGAGTATTACACCCTACGGGGCCACATACTAGCGAGCCAAAAAGTTATTGTAAAGCTAACTTTAATGTGCCAGTAGAGAGCACATGAGTTGTTCGCAACAGGCGAGTGCCTTCCAACGCTCCATGCTGATGCCTGCCTTGCGCGAATCGGCGCAAACTCCCCAGTCATGCCCGCGAGATGCGCAGTGCCAATTCCTGCAAACCGATTGCTTCAACGGATTCCGACAGCGGGTAGCACTCGGTGCCGGCGTGAACCAGAAAAGACTTGGTGGGGTTGAGATCCGACAGAGAAATACGGAATCCGCGGCTCACCCGGGCCGCCAGCGACCGCTTGATCTCAATAGCCCAACGATCTCCAGAGGGAAAATCGATTATCAGATCGACCTCCGCACCGGCAGCGGTCCGATAGAAGCTCGCCATGGCTGGCCAAGCCAGTTGGCCGAGTAGTGTTTCAATTGCAAAGCCCTCCCAGCTAGTCCCCATCACGGGGTGTCCCGACAGCGCTTCGAACGTTGAGATGCCAAGCAGCGAGTGAACGAGTCCGCTGTCGCGAACATAAGTCTTCGGCGACTTGACCAGACGCTTGCCGACATTGGCATGCAGCGGCGGCAGCCGGCGCACCAGCATCAAGTCAACGAACAGGTCGATGTAGCGGTTGATGCTGCGCGTACTGACTTCCATTGCATTCGCCAGATACGACGCATTCAAGAGCGTTCCTTGCCGGTGAGCGAGCATCGACCACAAGCGCTCCAGCGTAGCCGCCGGCACTCGCGGCCCAAACTGTGGAACGTCGCGCTCCAGGTAGGCGCGTACAAAACTCCTGCGCCACACAAGGCTGTCGGAATCCGAATCGGCCAGCCAAGACTGCGGAAACCCCCCGCGCAGCCAGAGGGACTCGCGCGAAGAACGGCCATCGCCAACCTCCAGCAAGGAAAAAGGCATTAACTCCAGTGGCTCGACGCGACCGGCAAGGGATTCACTAGCCTGTTTCAATAGGGCAATGGATGCGGACCCGAGAATCAGGAATCGGCCCACGCCCTTGCCGCGTCTCCTGCCACGGTCAATCACGCCTCGAAGTGAAGCAAACAGTTCCGGGGTGCGATGAATCTCATCCAGGACTACCAGCCTGTCCTCCAGGGCATCAAGAAACAATCGTGATTCAGCCAGCTTGGCCCGATCATCACGGTCCTCAAGATCGAGATACACGCCGCCCCGCTCGCGCGCGATTTCAAGCGCCAGTGTGGTCTTGCCGGATTGCCGAGGTCCCGACAGAAGCACCGCCGCCTGCCGGGACAGCGCTCTCTCCACATCACTCCGTAGCAGCCTAGGAATCATATACATCGTATATTAGGCATTGTGTGCCGGATATACAAGGTATAACTTCGAGATAGCCCAAAGCAGAGGAGTAGTATCCTCAACTACTTGCCGTCGGCGGTTGATTACGCGCTTTCGATACTCACGCGGGCGAAACGCCGCTTTCCCACCTGTAGAACCATTGAGCTGCCGGAAGGCACCACCAAGCCGCGGTCGCTGACACGCTCGCCGTCCAGGCGCACGGCGCCCTGTGCGATGAGCCGCATGGCTTCGGCGTTCGAAGCTGCCAATCCGGCGCGCCGCACGAGTTCGCCCAGCGGCACGCCTGAGTCGTCGCTCGCGAGCGTGATTTCAGGAATGTCCTTGGGCGCTTCTCCGTGCCGGTGACTGCGGACGAAGTTGTCCGCCGCGCGGATTGCCTCGCCCTCGCCGTGAAAGCGCGCCGTCAATTCGCGCGCCAACGAAATCTTCACGTCCCGCGGATTGCCTCCGGCTTCCACCTCGGAACGCAAACCGTCCAGTTCGGACTGAGAGCGCAGGCTCAGCAGTTCCAGGTAGCGCCACATCAGTTCGTCGGAGATCGACATCAACTTTCCGTACATTTCCGCGGGTGGGTCCATGATCGCTATGTGGTTGTCCAATGATTTGGACATCTTCTGAACGCCATCCGTGCCTTCCAATAGCGGCAGCGTCAGGACAATCTGCGATGGCTGTCCGTGCTCCGCCTGTATCTGCCGCCCTAGCAGAAGGTTGAATGTCTGGTCCGTTCCGCCAAGCTCGACATCCGCCTCAAGAGCCACAGAGTCGTAACCCTGAGCGATCGGATACATGAACTCGTGCAGACCGATGGGGTTGCCCTCGCCGAAACGCTTCTTGAAATCGTCGCGCTCCAGCATGCGCGCCAGCGTCCGCCTGCCCGCCAGCCGCACAAGGTCCGCAGCGCCGAGGTCGTTCATCCAGGTGGAGTTGAACTCGACGCGGGTAAGGTCGGGGTCCAGCACACGATGCACCTGCTCGGCGTAGGTCGCCGCATTCTCCTTCAACGTTTCCTCGGTCAGCGTGGGCCGCGCCTTGCTGCGCCCCGAAGGGTCGCCGATCATCCCGGTGAAGTCGCCGATCAGAAAGATCACTTCGTGGCCGAAATCCTGAAACTGCCGCATCTTGGTGAGGATCACCACATGCCCAAGATGCAGGTCCGGCGCCGTGGGGTCGAAGCCGCATTTCACCCGCAGGGGGCGTCCTTGCCGCAGCCGCTCCAGCAGCTCCTCCTCGCGCACCAGGTCCACCGCGCCGCGACGCAACTCGCGCAATTGCCTTTCCGGCGAGTTCATGGCGCGAGCATATACGAAATGCAGTCTGCAATCGCGTCCTTGTTCACGCGGCCAGCAGCGGCGCCGCTCACGTCAAGAGGGCATATCTTGTCGAGGCGCGCGGGGGCCGAACAGGGCGGTGCCCAAGCGCACCAACGTGGCGCCGCATTCGACGGCGGTTTCGAGGTCGGCGGTCATGCCCATGGACAGCGTATCGAGACTCAGTCCGGATCTGTTGAGTTCTTCGAATAACGAACGAAGGCGCAGATAGGCACTGCGTGGGGCGCCGGGCATCGGCATTCCCATCAGGCCGCGCAGGCGCAGGCGCGGCTGCGCATCGATCAGCGCTGCCAAGGCGGGCACTTCCTGGGCGGGCGCCGCGGGACGGCTGTCTCCCTCCTGCATGCGCACCTGTATGCACACATTCAGGCGCGCAGACTCAGCCGGCCGCTGCGCATTCAGCCGCATCACGTCGCGTTCCCGCATCACCGTATGCACCCAGTCGAAATGCTCCGCCACGAGCCGCGTCTTGTTCGACTGCAAACGGCCAATGAAATGCCACGTTGCGCCGGGCCCCAGCGTACTCATCTTCGCAATGGCCTCTGCCGCGTAGTTCTCGCCGAAGTCGGTCAATCCCGCAGCCAAGCCTGCGCGCACCACCTCCGCGTCATGTGCCTTGCTTACGGCCAACACCCGCACGCTTTGAGGCGACCGGCCCACACGCTTCGCGGTGGCGCCGATCCGCGTACGCACGGCAAGAAGCCGCTCCCCGATTTCGCCTTCTTTCACCGCCGGCCTGAAACTCGCTAAAACGCCGTCTATGCCACAGGGTGCGAAATCCGGCTCATGCGCGACAGCCTGGCGCGGGCCGTAGGCTTGGCCAGCATTTGCCGCGTCCCTACCGCTGCGCCCTTTTGGCCATGAGCTTCTCGACCAGTTTGGGGCCTTGTCCGGGGCGGCTCCAGGGGCAGACTTCGATGCAGATGGCGCAGCCGTGGGTCTTGACGAAGTAGGGAATGCACTTGTCGAAATCCACGTACCAGCGCTTCTCGCCGCGCACCCACTGCTTTTCGTCGAAAATCGCGTCGGGCGGACAATCCACCACACAGCGCCGGCAGCCGGTGCACAGGTCGTCCACGGCGATGTCCACCGGCTCATCGCAAGCCAGCGGCAGGTCGGTCAACACGGCAGCCAAGCGAAAGTTGGACCCATGTTCCTTGCTGATCATGGAGCCGTGCTTGCCGAGCTGGCCAAGGCCGGCGGCAATCGCCAGCGGAATGTGCAGGATGTCCGTGCTGTTGGGATTGCCGTAGGCTCTCGCCGGCCAGCCCAAGCCGCGAACGTGGCGCGCCACACGCAAGGCGATTCCGGCAATCTGCTTGTAGGCGCGCATGACCTCCTCGGCGGCAGCGGCGTGTGGCACGTGCGCCATCTTTTCCTGATTCATGGCAAGGCCGATACAGATTGCCGTGCCATGCGGTGGCGTGCGGCCGGCGAATATGGCGTCCGCACCGACCGGCGCGATTCCAACCAGATCGGCGCCGAACCCGCGGGCGGCATCCTTGATGCGCTCGCTCATCTCGACCGGGTCGGCCTCCACTCGCCGGAGCGCCACCGGCCCATCACGCTTGCGCAACTGCCAGGCATTGGCGACCACCTGGCGCACCACGCGCCATGGATTGATCAGGCCGAAGAAGTCGTCCAGCGCCTGCCAATCGAGTTGCGCGTCGCCGGCATTGTGGAATACGGCGGTGGCTTGGCGCCGTTTGCGTTCGCCCAGGCCGTTTATCTCGTTCCCTGATCGAGGCGATTCCACATAGCCGAAAGCGTATTGCGGCGCCGGGGGGTCCTGCGGACGGATACGCGAGACCGTCCCGCTCATCAGCGCTTCCCTTGGGGCCTGTCAACCCAATAGATACTGCCTTCCCGTTCGCAGGCGCCGTAGGCTCTGCGCACCCGGCGGCCCTCCGTGAAGTAGAACCAGAGCATGTGCAGGATACGCTTGCCCAGGGCCCAGTTGCGCTTCAAACGCGCCGCCAGCGTGTACGAACGCGCATCGGGGTGATCCACCGTTCTCATGCTACCGCTCATGGTTTCGATATTCTTGCACACTAGGGAGCGGGGACATTGCGCCCAGGGATGGGCGGCCTTGCGGTATAGAGGACGCCAGGAGAGCTTGGCGCCCGGAGAGCCAAGCGCTTCCAGTCCAAGAGACTTATGAGGGCAGGAAAACTCCGCCGAGGGGAATTGCGGCTAGGGCGCCGGTAACAGAGGGCTCGTTGCCCGGCTCGCCCCGCAGGCGAGCGAGCGCCAGTAGCGCAAAGCCCGCGGCTTCCACCCAGTCCGGGTGAATGCCCCATTCCTGCGTTGACACAGGACGCGGCGCCCACAAGCGCGCTGCCAGCCGCTCCATCAGGAACCCATTGGAGGCGCCGCCGCCGCACACTGCGACCGCGGCACGCGGACAGGCAGTCCTGACCGCTGCAGCGATGCTGGCGGCGGTGAGTTCGACCAGCGTAGCCTGCACATCAGCGGGCGAAGCGGCGGCTGCGCCGGCGTGACCGAGCCAATCGAGATTGAAATGCTCCGGCCCAGTGCTCTTGGGCGGCTCGGTTTCGAAATACTCGTCGGCGAGAAGAGTTTCAAGCAGGCGCGGCTGCATAGTTCCAGAGCGCGCCCATTTGCCGTCCTCGTCAAACTGCGTGCCGAGATGCTCTTGCGCCCAGGCGTCCAGCAGCGTATTTCCCGGACCCGTGTCAAATCCGGTCAGTCCGCCATCGGCCGCCAGCACACTGAGGTTGGCGATACCTCCAATGTTTACCACTACTCGGTCCTCGCCGGGCTGGCGGAACAGCCAGTCGTGAAACACGGGCGCCAACGGGGCTCCCTGCCCTCCCAGCGCCATATCGCCAGTGCGGAAATCGCCCACCGTCACCAAGCCCGACACAGCCGCAATGCGCGCGGGAGAACCGATCTGCACCGTGTGCGGCGGTTCTCCATTAGGCGCATGCCAAAGCGTCTGACCGTGACTGCCGATGGCTTCCACCCGTGACAGACTTTCGTTGGCCTCGCGCACAACCGCCAACGCAGCTTCAGCGAACAGGTTGGCGACTTCTGCGTCCAGCACCGCCACTTCCTGCAGGCTGCACTTCCCCTGGCTGCGCGCCGCTTGAAGGAGGCGCGATGCTATCGCCTGGGGAAACGGAGCGCGCAGTGCGGCGGCCAGCCGCGGGCTATCGCCGGAACAATCAACAAGCGCGGCATCCACGCCATCCATGCTGGTGCCGGAGATCAGCCCGATGAACAGCGGTCGCACAGGCCGGCGCCTACGAAGGATAGATCCACTCGGCGGGAAAGACCGGGCCGTCCACGCAAACCCGCTTCATGGCCAAGCCTTCGGGTGTCTGCGCTGCGACTGTACAGCCGGCGCACCCGCCCACCGCGCAAGCCATATATTCCTCCAGGCACAACTCGGCGTAGACGCCGAATTCCGCCGCCAGCCGGGCCGAGGCTTCCAGCATCGGCTCGGGACCGCAGGCGTACACGGCCACTTGGGGCAAACGCTCCCGCGGCAATTCGCCGAGCCATTCGCGCGCCAGGTCCGTGAGGTGGCCGTCATAGCAGCCGTCAAGGCCCGCATTGCTGGCCAAGTGCGAGGGTACGCCCCATTGTTCGGCGCAGCGCAAGCGGCTCTCCCTGCCATGCCGTTCAAGGGCAAAGGGAAAAGGCAGTTCAGAGCCCAGGAACAGCCGAGGGCTCCATTTCCTGTTGCCCGCCAACCGTTGAGCCTGGAAGAGAACCGGCGGAATGCCCACACCGCCGCCCAGCAGGAGCACGATCGGACGCTCGTTCGACAGCGAAAAACCGCGTCCGATCGGCCCCATCGAATCCAGCATGGTGCCCGGCTCGACGGTCGATAGCAGCGTCAATCCCTGGCCACCGGTTTTGTACAACAGTTCGATCCATCCCCCTTCGGCGTCGGCAAACATGATCGACAGCGGTCGGCGCTGCTGCATATCCGAACCGCAGCGCAAATGAACGAAGCTGCCCGGGTGGGCGGCGGCGGCGCAGCGTGGTGTGCGCAGCCGAAGCCGGTACTGGCCACCGGGGAATTTCCGATGCGACAGCACCTCGCCTTCCTCGACGTAAATCGCGTCAGCGCGCATGCTTCAGCCACCTAGTGTGCTGTCCCGCAAATGACTACTAGAATCTGCGGCCCTTTTCCCTCCCTGGCGGCGTTGCTCCTCCTTATGTGCGGCCTGCCACACTGCGTCGTCGCGCCTTGCCAGGAAGGAAAAATGCCTCGCATATCCATAGCACTCATTTGCGGGACAGCACACTAGGGCAGAGGATCATCAAGTACCGGAATTGTGCGGCTTCACTCGGGGTCGGGCATGAGCGGATGGTCGGGCGCTTCTTCCGTTTCGTTATCCGGCCGAATAGTCTTGAGCATCTCCCGCCAGGCGTCAGACGCCACCGATTCGTCGCGAATGACCGCGTAGCTCCTGTTGCGCGCATCCGGATTGGTGAGGGAGTCGACGGCCAGCATCGCTATGTCGGCGATCGCGACCCTGCCCGTCTCGTAGTCGGCACGGGCCATCACGCGTAGCGGTTGTCCGCCGTCCGCAGGTTCTTCGTCCAGGCCGCTGGGACCGATCACCGTGTATGCCAAGCCACTGCGCTTGAGATGGTTTTCCCCCATCGTCTTCCAGTGCCTGGCGCGCGCGAAAATTATCATCCGGCTGCGGTCTCGGTAAGGACCCGCGGCCGCCGACGTCACGACGACGAAATGCCGGACTCCGGCCTGCACTGCCGCATCCACCAAGTTGACCACGCCGCCGTAATCGACGAATTCCGGGCCGTTGCCACCCATCAGGGACCGCGTACCGATGGCGCAGATCAAGTAGTCCACGTCCTGCATGGCTGCGAACACCGCGTCACGGTCGCGGACATCCAGCTCCAGCCAGTTCCATTGGTCCCCATGCCGCTCCACGGCGCGCTCGCGGTTGGTGGTCGTCGCGCGCACCGCATAGCCCTGTTCGTGCAACAGGCGCATCGCCGCGCTGCCGGTGCGTCCGGAGGCTCCGGCAACCAGCACCAGCTCGGCCGCGGGTAGGGCACTGCTCAGTGCGAACGCGGCGCACAGTGAAAAAGAAAGTTTCCGAATATTCATGCTTGTTTCTCCTGCCAGTCCCGGGCTATCAAGCAGGCGGCAAAACTATCAACATCTCCCTTGCGGACTCGCCTGCCAAGTTCGCCGGTTGAACGCCGTTCCCGCAGCGAGGCGCTGGCCTCGCGGGTCGTGAGGTGTTCCTGAATCGTTTCCACCGAAAGCCCGTAGCGGGTTTCCAGGTGCTTGCGGAAACGCTTGAGTGCAACCCGCAATTCGGGTTCGGAACTCGGCGGAGCCCCCAATACGAGTACTTGCGGATCGTATTCGCGAACGAGCCGATCCAGCTCCTTCCATAACGGCATTCCGGCCCGCGCGGGCAGGTGTTTGCGGGCTGTGATGACGCCGCCGGTGGCAGTCGCCACGCCGACACGCTTCATGCCGAAGTCGAGGGCGATCGCAGGCTCGGTGCGCATCACGTAAGGCGCGCGCTGAAAATGTTCGCGAATCAGGCGTTGCCGGCCTGCAGACCCAGCCGCGAGACATCCACTCCCAGCAGCGCGGCGGAAGCCGCCCAGCGCCGCTCGAAAGGCGTGTCGAAGAGTATTTCTTCGGTCGCGTCCACGACCATCCAGGAATTCGAGCGCAGTTCGCGCTCCAGTTGGCCTTCGCCCCAACCCGCGCAGCCCAGGGCCAGCAAGGCGCGGCGCGGCCCCTTTCCGTCGGCAATGGCCGACAGCACGTCGCGTGAGGTGGTCACCTCGATATTGCCGCACATCGAAATCGTGGAGTCCCAGGAGCCACCGGCCTCGTGCAACACGAAGCCGCGCTCGCGATTAACCGGCCCTCCCTTGAGAATGTTCTGATTGGCGAGGTCGCGGTCGCCGCTGTCCAGCGAAAGCTGTTCGAATACTTCGCCGAGCTTCATGTTCGAGGGCCTGTTGATGACGATTCCGAGCGCGCCATCGGAGTTGTGGCCGCACAGGTAGGTCACGGTGTGGCGAAATCTCGAGTCGGGCATTCCCGGCATGGCGATGAGGAGCTTGCCGGAAAGGGAGTTAATTTCTTCCATGACGGATCGAAGCCGGATATCGATCCGAATTATAGCGGCCTCGCTTAACCCAGCCGCGCAAGCAGATTGTCGAACAATAGTGCCGCGGCGTCCACGTCCGCGAGCTTCTGTATTTCGCGGATGCCCGTGGGGCTGGTGATGTTCACTTCCGTGAGATAGTCGCCGATGACGTCGATCCCTGCAAATGCCACGCCGCGCACGGCCAACTCCGCCCCGACCCGCTCGCATATCTCGATGTCCCGCGCCGTCAGCTCGCGAGCCTCCGCCCGCGCGCCGGCCATCAGATTGCCGCGGTTGTCGTCCCCGCGGGGTATGCGATTGAGGGCCGGATTCACCGCGCGTCCATCAATCAGCAGGATGCGCCGATCGCCGGCCACCACTTCCGGCAAGTACCGCTGGGCCATCGCAAAGCGCGTCTCCCCCGCAGTGATGGTCTCGAGAATTACGGCAAGGTTCTTGTCCGTGCGTTCCAGGGCAAAGATCGAGTAACCGCCCATCATGTCCAGTGGCTTGACCACGATGTGGCCGTGCTCATCCAGAAAGTCGCGCATGCGGGCCATGGACCGGGTAATGATGGCAGGCGGGGTCAGGTCCGGAAACCAGGCAGCAAACGCCTTCTCGTTCACGTCGCGCAAGGCCTGCGGATCGTTCACCACCGTTGCACCCTCGGCCTGGGCGCGCTGCAGAACATAGGTGGCGAATATGTATTCTGCGTTGAATGGCGGATCCTTGCGCATGAAGATCAGGTCCAGTTCCCCCAAAGGCAGGCTGCGCGGCGATTGAAGCCGGAACCAGTCAGCATCGTCGTCGGTTACGGCAAGCGGAGCGGCTTCGCCGAAGGCGCACCCGTCACGAATATCGATGTCGTTCAGGGTCAGGTGAAACAGCGTTATGTCGCGCCGCTGCGCCTCTCGGAGCAGCGCCAGGGTGCTATCCTTTTGCGGAGCGATGGTACTGATCGGGTCCATCACCACGCCCAGGCTGGGGGATTTCATGGTCGGAGGTAGATAGATTGAGGCTGGCCGGCGACATTGTAAAGGCGGAGGCGAATGCGCCCCGGCCGTCGCACCAGGCCCATGCGCTCGCATTGAACCCCGAAACCGGATTGATGCGCGGCGCAAGGCAGTCGCTGTGCCGACACCGGGACCAACGACCGCCGCAGTGCGAAGCGCGCCTGATCGTACTGCATGCGATTTCCCTGCCGCCGGGGCAGTTTGGCGGCACTGCAATCGAGGACCTCTTCCATGGTCGGCTGGACAGCGCGGCCCATGCCTATTTCCGGACCCTGGCCGGGCGCCGCTTGTCGGCGCACTTCCTGGTGCGTCGCGACGGCGAACTGGTGCAGTTCGTGAGCATCCTGGAGCGTGCATGGCACGCCGGCGAATCCGCGTTCCGGGGGCAATCGAACTGCAACGACTACTCGGTAGGACTGGAGCTGGAAGGCGATGAAGCGACTCCGTTTACCGATAGGCAATACAATCGGGTGTGCGCCGCCATCATCGCACTTAGGGACGGGCTTGCCTCGCTTCGAAACGCGCCGGTGGTGGGCCACAGCGATATTGCTCCCGGACGCAAGTGGGATCCGGGGCCAACATTCGACTGGGCTCGGCTGGCGCTAGGTTTGGCAAGGGCTGCGGAGCGCCACAAATGAAATTGATTGCCCTGCTCATTGGCATCTACGCCGAGCGCTATCTGGCGCGCTGGTCGCATCTGCGCGAGTTCCGGCCGTTCGAAGAGCAGGCAAACCGGCTGGCGGAAAAGGTGCTCGGCCTTGATGCGCGCACCGCGCCCTACATCATTGCGGGCATTACGCTAGCGTGTGCGGCGCCGGTGGGCGTTGTGGCGTGGCTGCTGCGGCACGACGCAGTGCAGATTCTCTGGTTCCTGTTTGCGGTATTGGTGCTGCTGTTCTCATTCGGGCCTCGCGATCTGAAGGCGGAAGCCCTCGACTATCACGACAAGACAGAGTCGGGCGACATGGATGGCGCCAAGGCGCAGGCCGAGAGCTTGCTGGGCGCGGATGCGCCGGAGAAGCCGAAAGACCAGGCCGCTGCGGTGGAAAAGACCACCTACCTGGAGGCCAACAATCGGATCTTCGGCGTGATCTTCTGGTTCCTGGTGGCCGGTCCGCTTGGCCCCGCCTTCGCCTTCGGTTTTCGCGTGCTCAACAGTTTGCGGCGCTACACGGCCACTCTGCCGGGAGGCGAGGAGCTGCATCGCGCCGCAGCGCTGTTGCACGGCCTTGCCGCATGGATTCCCGCGCGCATCACCTCCGCGAGCTTTGCCTTGGCTGGCAATTTCGACGATGCCATCGATGCCTGGCGGGGCTTGCCTGCAAACCGGGAAGTCAACCTGTCCGAAGGCTCCGATAGCGTGCTGGGCGCGGTGGGCGCCCAAGCGCTGGGCGAACGCCCGGATCGCGTGCGCGGCGCCGTCGCCCTCGTGCAACGCAGCCTTTTCTTCGTTTGGGGCCCGATCGTAGCCGTTGCGGTAATCCTCGGCTGGGTTTACTGAGCCCCCACCTCCCGCCGCATCCGCGGCTCCACGCAGTAACTGTTTCTCCCACTCATGGCAAAGGTTTTTCGAAATCCAGCCAATCCCAGATGTAGTGAACCCGCACACACACTTGCTTTAGAAGAAAGTTTTCTATAGGCTACAAACTGTCTATAAAAGACTGCCGCGCCGTGCGCTACAATCCAAGAGGGCATTTCGCCCCGCGCACGACCGCGGCGCATTTCCTTGATTAGTTATGCGATCCCGAGCGTACGCTGTACTGATTGATGCTGGTTTCTTGAAACGAAAGTTGGGCTCACGGGAATGCCCTCTTACTGCTGAAACAACTTGCCGTTTCGTCAAAGAACTAAAGGAGCATCCACAGCTTTCCGACCTGCATCTGCATCGAGTTTATTTCTACGATGCCCCACCCCTGACTGCACGTGAACATAAGCCATTGGGGGGAGGAAGCATTGAATTCGCCAACACTCAATCGGCGCGAACGAACCAAAGGTTGCATAAGGACTTACGCGATGTGCCATTTATTTCGCTAAGAATGGGGAAACTGCGCTTCAACGGCTGGAAGCTCAATAGGCGATTACATCAAGACGATCAGAACGTTGTTATCTCGGCAAAAGATCTGCGTCCCAATATTCACCAGAAGGCAGTGGACATGAGGCTTGGCTTGGATATAGCCTCAATAACGTTGAAAAAACACGCAGACATCATCGTGCTGGTAGCTGGCGACAGCGACTTTGTTCCCGCCATGAAATTTGCCCGCCGTGAGGGCGCGCAAGTCTTCCTAGTAACCTTTGACCATCCGATTTACGACGAAGTACGCGAACATGCCGATCTTGTGCTCAAACTTCCTTTGACAATTCCTACCTGAATGTGGCCCACGATACCAAACCACCGGGGGGGGCATTACAGGTTCTGGCTGATAGCTGGAAAAGACCCTTTAACGCCGAAGGTTTGAGCGTCTAGATTGGAGTGATATCCCCTGTGGTTTCGACCGCAGGTCGCGGGGCCTCTTCGCGAGGCCCCTGCTTCTTACGGTAAGAGATGCGAACCTTCGCTTATGTCGACGGCGTCAATCTGTAGTGTGGAGCGTTGAGAGGCTTGGCGTACGCAGTGCGGGCTGGTCAGGGCTGGAGGCGTTGGGCGGTCCAGGGACCGGCTTGATACTCGGATTGGGTTTGGGGCGTGAGTTGGCGGGACCACAGAATGCGGTCGTGCAGGCGCGCTTCGCCTTGCATCCATAACTCCACGGTGCGGGCGAACAGGCGGTAGCCTCCCCAGAAAGGCGGGCGGGTAATCGGCCTCGGCGGGGCCGCAGTGTACCAATCCTCTCCCACCCCTCCGAAGCGGGCGGCTGTTTCGTTCATGCGCGCGTGCAGGTCGGCGCGCGAGGAAACCGGGCTGCTCTGCTCGCTGGACCAGGCTGCAAGCTGACTGCGCCATCCGCGGGTAGCGAAATAAGCATCGCTTTCCTCATCCGGGGAGGAAAGGACCGGTCCGCGAATGCGCGCCTGCAAGCCTAGCCGGTCCCAATGAAAAACGGCGCAAGCCTCGGCGATGCCCGCCAATTGCCGACCCTTGGCCGAGTCGTAGTTGGTGTAGAAAACCAGGTAGCCTTGCTGTTCGTCGAAGCGCTTTAGAAGCACTACCCGGGCATCGGGGCGGCTATCGGCGCCAGTAGTGGACAGGACCAGCGAATGCGGATTGCGGCGGTCCGTCAACTCCGCCGCCCGCGCCAGCCACTGCCGGAGTATGGGCAGCGGATCGTCCGGCGGCGCTCCGCTGAGATCAGTCACTTGCAGGCGCCAGCACCGCGGCGTGGTGGCGAACATGCGCCTCGATGAAAGTGCTTACGAAGAAGTAGCCGTGGTCGTAGCCGCCACGAAGATGAAAACTCACCTTTTGACCGGCCTCCCGACAGGCCGCCACGAATTGCTCGACCTTGAGCTCCTCTTCGCGGAACGGGTCGGCGCTTCCCAGGTCAATGCGGATTTCGCGGTCCAGAGGCTGCTCACGGACCAGTCGGCTGGCGTCGTAGGACCACCACTCGGCCTCGTCGTCGCCCAGGTAGGCGGCGAAAGCCGCGCGCCCCCACGGTGAGGCCGAAGGATTGCATATCGGTGCAAGCGCGGACACCGTATCGTAGCGTCCGGGATTGCGCAGAGCGATAACCAGGGCCCCATGGCCACCCATGGAGTGTCCTGAAATTCCGCGTCGAGCAGCATCTATGGGAAACGACGCTTCCACGAACTCGGGCAGTTCTCGGCTTACGTAGTCGTACATCCGGTAGTGGGCGGCCCAGGGTGGCTGCGTTGCGTTGACATAGAAACCAGCGCCAGAGCCGATGAAGTCCTGATCGTCTTCGCCGGCAATGCCCACGTTGCGGGGACTGGTGTCGGGAACCACCAGCGCCAGGCCGCATTCGGCGGCGAAACGCTGGGCGCCTGCCTTTACCGTGAAGTTTTCCTCGCTGCAGGTCAGTCCCGAGAGGAAATACAAGGCCGGAACGGCGCCCCCTTGCCCCGCCTGCGGCGGCAGGAATATTGCAAAACGCATCGGACAGCCGCAAGCGCTGGACGGATGCTCTACCGTAAGCTGCCGCCCTTCCCAACAGCGGCTCTCGGCAATGATGTTCACACCGGCGCTTGCTTTCACTATCGCCGTGTCCCGCCTGCAGAGCGCATTAACGTGCCTCTCCGGATTCGGTACAGCGCACTAGAAGTAAACCACCGAACGGATGCTCTTGCCTTCGTGCATGAGATCGAAGGCTTCGTTGATATCGTCAAGCTGCATGGTGTGAGTGATCATCCGATCCACTTCGATCTCGCCCGCCAAGTACTGATCCACGATGCCGGGCAGATCACTGCGCCCACGCACGCCACCGAAGGCGGTGCCGCGCCACACGCGGCCGGTCACGAGTTGAAACGGTCGGGTGGAGATTTCCTGGCCGGCGCCCGCCACGCCGATGATGATCGATTCACCCCAGCCCTTGTGGCAGCACTCCAGCGCGGAGCGCATCAGTTCCACGTTTCCCACGCATTCAAACGAATAGTCCACGCCGCCATCCGTCATTTCCACGATGACTTCCTGAATCGGCGCGCCGTGATCCTTCGGGTTGACGAAGTCGGTGGCGCCCAGTTGGCCTGCCATTTCGAACTTGGCCGGGTTAACATCAATGGCGATGATACGCTCGGCATTGGCCATCACCGCGCCTTGGATGACGCTCAGGCCGATTGCTCCAAGCCCGAACACCGCAACCGTCGAACCGGCCCTCACCTTGGCCGTGTTCAGCACTGCACCGATTCCGGTGGTGATGCCGCAGCCCAGGAGGCAGATCTTGTCGAGCGGCGCCGCCGGATTGACCTTGACCAGCGAAATCTCGGGCAGGACGGTGTACTCCGAGAACGTGGAAGTGCCCATGTAGTGCAGCACGGTTTTGCCGCCGGAAGAAAAACGGGTGCTGCCGTCCGGCATCAGGCCCTGACCTTGGGTTTCGCGAATCGCCTGGCAGAGGTTGGTCAAGCCGGATCTGCAGAACTCGCATTCCCTGCATTCTGGCGTGTAGAGCGGAATGACGTGATCGCCCGGCTTGACGCTGGTTACGCCGGCGCCTACTTCCTCCACGATTCCGCCACCCTCGTGGCCAAGTATGGCCGGGAAAGCACCCTCGGGATCATCCCCCGATAGCGTGTAGGCATCCGTATGGCAAACGCCGGTGGCCACGATCCGCACCAGCGCTTCTCCCTCGCGCGGCCCCTCCACATCCACGGTTTCGATTTCCAGCGGTTTTCCGGCGCTCCAGGCTATAGCTGCACGCGATTTCATTGTGTTTACGCTCCCCAGTCAGCCCACTGGCATTGCCGCATTGTAAGGGGCATTTCCGCCTCAGGCGACGCGGTCCGGGGGCTCCTCGCCGGCGAAGAAACAATCGAGATTCCGCTTCACCCGCAAGCCCATGGCTTTGCGGGTTTCGACCGTTGCGCTGCCGAGATGAGGGAGCAGCACCACCTGCTCCATTTCCCGCAATGCCCGCGGAACTTTGGGTTCGCGCGCGTAGACGTCGAGTCCGGCGCCGGCGATACGCCCGCGGCGCAGCGCATCCACGAGTGCTTTTTCGTCCACCAGCGCACCCCGCGCCGTGTTGACGAGAATCGCGCCCGGACGCATGCGCTCAAGCTGTTGCGGGCCGATCATGTTGACAGTTTCGGGCATGACCGGACAGTGCAGCGAAACGAAGTCGCTTCCCGCGAGCAGAGCGTCAAGATCGGTGCAAATCTCCACGCCCAGGGAACGCGCCTGTTGCGCGCTCGGAGGGCGAGGCGTGTAAACCAGCACCTGCATGCGAAAGCCGTGCCGGGCGCGCTGCGCCACCGCTTGCCCAATCCGGCCGAATCCCACCACACCCAGCGTCTTGCCGCTTACCCGATTTCCGTAAATCGCCGCGGGCGACCAGCCCGTCCATCCCCCGGCCCTGATCGAACGGTCGCCGCGCGCCACGCCCCGCGACGCTGCAAGGATGAGGGCCAAAGCAAGATCCGCGGTGCAGTCGGTGAGCACATCAGGGGTGTTGGTTACGACGATCCCGGCGCGGCGCGCCGCAGCCAGGTCGATGTGCTCGTAGCCCACGCCATAGTTGGCGAGGATGCGGGCGCGGCAGGATGACGCTCCGAGAACATCCGCATCCACGCGGTCGGTAACCGTGGGGCAGAATGCGTCGGCCTTGCGCAGCGCCTGACGCATGGCGGCCGCGTTCATCGGCCGGTCGTCCGCGTTGCGCATCAGTTCGTAGTCCTGAGCCAGCAAAGCCTCCACCGGCGCGGACCAGCGCCGGCTCAGCAGAACTCGCGGCCTGGCGCGCGCATGTGACGTGTTGTCTCCCATCCCCATATTTCACTGTTTTGTAATAGATTTTCCTGTTGGTCCCATTTGGCGCAAGCCTATCGGAAGCGAAGTCAAACAATGTTGTGCGCAAATGGGTGCGCTTGCGGTGGAAAGAACACTCCGATGAACCGTGCTGTTCCCCAGGGAAACTCCGGTCTAGAGCGTACGCTCGTGTTATACATAATGACACCTATACGAACGCTTGGAAACAAAAGAGATGAACGAATCGGATTCGGACTGTCATGACTTGTATAAGGTCAATTCCCTCATCCTGAAGAGCGGCTCAAGTGCCGTAGGTGGTCATGTGAAGTGGGATCCTTGGCGGTCACTTTGGAACGGTGCGATCTTGCTCGGCGCCTTGGTGTTGGGTCCAATGACGTTTACGTGGGGAGCACTTGCGGTTTGTTTGCTGCTGCTGTCGATCATCATGTGCGCTGGGCACTCCGTCGGCTTTCACCGGCTCCTCATTCATCGCTCGTTTGAATGTCCTAAATGGCTGGAGAGGACAGCAGTTTGGCTAGGTGTCTTGTTTGGCATGCAGGGGCCTTATTGGATGATGCGTACGCACGATTTCCGTGACTGGGCGCAGAGGCAGTCGAATTGTCATGCGTATCTGCGGCACGGCGCCAATGTGCTGCGTGATGGATGGTGGAATTTGCATTGCCGTCTGGTACTGGACGATCCGCCAGATTTCGATCCGGGTGAAGAAGTCGCCAACGATCGCTTCTACCGGTTTCTGCAGCACACGTGGATGGCGCAGCAGATTCCTCTTGCAGCGGTCCTTTTCCTGCTTGGTGGCCTGCCCTGGGTGGTATGGGGCATTCTTGTCCGGATTGCCCTGGGCGTCCACTCGCACTGGTATGTTGGCTATCTGTGCCACAAGCACGGCCCCCAGGACTGGCTTGTGGATGATGGAGTGATACAAGCCCACAATGTACCTTGGGCGGCCATACCGTCAATGGGCGAGTGCTGGCATAACAATCATCACGCCTTTCCAACGTCCGCCCGGCACGGTCTGTATGCGGGTCAGCCTGATCCAGGGTATCGATTCATCGAACTTTTGCAGAAGTTCGGGCTCGCCTGGAATGTGCGAGTGGCCGACAATCTTCCTCCACGAAATGGAATCACTCCCCTCACACAGCGGGGGCAAATCACACTCGCGATGCAACACGCGAACGCAACCCGAGTCGCCGCGTGACATGAACCCGATGCAAGCGTACTTGGATCGCCTACGTAACCGTTTCGGGGCACGCCGCGTCAACTGGCTTGCGGTACTGCTGTTGATCGGCATTAGTTCAACCGCAGTCCAGTTTCTCGTGCGCCAGAAATTGGATTCATCGTCACTTTTGTACGTGGCTACACCCTATTTGTGCGCATTGGCCATTGTCATTTTGCGCCCGCGCAAATCCAAAGCCCGTTGGTGGCACCAATATCGTGATTTCACGTTGACTTCGTTGATCGTACTGTTGGCGAGTTCCATTGTCCTGTTCGAGGGATTCATTTGTATTCTGTTTATTTTTCCCATCTACTTTCTGATTGTATCGTTAGCATTTTTCCTTGACTTGTGGTTACACCGCGCCAAAACCAAGGGAGGAAAGATGTGTGTAGCGCTGCTGCCAATGGTCGTCCTCGCTTCATCCTTCGAGGGATCGACGGAACTGCTCAGTGCCGAGAGAACCGCCTACGTACAAGCCTCGCGAATCGTCGAAATACAACCAGAGCAGATTATGACGAACCTCTTGCGTCCGGTCGAATTGAGTGTCGAGCGTAACTGGATACTCTCTATTTTCCCGATGCCATATCGTGTGGAAACAGGTTCCCTTGAGAAAGGAGCGATTCACCGCATGTATACGCGGTACCACAGGTGGTTCGTGACCAACACCCACGAAGGTGAAGTACATATTGAGATTGTGGATGTGCAACCAAACCGCCTTCGCACCCGTGTCGTACACGACACGTCCTTTTTCTCGACCTATCTGAACCAAGTTGGCTCCGAACTAACGTTGACTCGGACCGCCTCGAACAGCACCGAGATCAGTCTTCGCCTAACGTACCGGCGCAACCTCGACCCGGCCTGGTATTTCCACCCGCTTCAGCAATTCGCAATGCATGAGATGGCGGCGTTTTTCATTGACGAAGTGTTGGCCAGGGAAGCGGAGACGTAGTCGCATAAGTAGTATCGCGGAATGGCGCACATCTCTCGGGGCTAGCCCGGAATCCGGCGAGATATCCGGGCTAATCTCTGGCCGCCAGGTAGCGCCGGCCGCTCTCCATCATGCCCACGAACTCCGCCTCCTTGCCCTCACGCACCAGGCGCGAGAGCTTCTCCACTGTGGCCACCAGTTCGCCCAATACCTCGGCGCCGTGCGGATTGAGCCGCTGAATCTCGAAATACAAACGGGGATTGTCTCCCGCCACCGCCCGGGCCACGTCCAGCTGAGCGTCGAAGGTAGTGCTCGACATGCGCGCCAGGGCAGGCGCCTGCTGGCCGCTCTCCTCCAGCGCGTGTATGAAGGCGAGGTTGAGAGCATGGGAGACGCCCAGCACCCAGGCGATCAACCGGTCGTGTTCGTCCAACTCCACGCGCAGTATCTCCGCCATGGTTCCCGCAAACACCTCGGCGGCAGCGGCAGCGGCATCCGGGGCGCCCACGTCCATCAGCAGAATGTGGCAGCCCGACAGGAGATCGGTATCGGGTCCGAACATCGGATGCAAGGAGGCGATTTTCATACCGGACGCCGCCATGCTCTTGAGAACATCCTTGATGGGGTCCTTGATCGACGCGATATCGAAGATCAGCCCGGGATGGCGAAGCTGCTCCATTTCCGCAAGAATGTCCGCGCTGACTGCAACCGGGGCTGCCACCACGGTGAGATCAAATTGCCCGGAGGCATCCTTCCAGTCTTTAACGTGGGGAAGCTTGCGCGGAGTTGCCTTGGGATCTGCCACGGTTAGCGCGTAGCCTTGCGAACTCAGGAATTCGCAGAACCAGCGGCCCATCTTGCCGCCGCCTCCGACCACCAAAGCCTTGCGGCCCTGGCCTTGGCCGCGGGCCTGCAGGCGCACCCGCTCCTGTCGCGAAAGCGAGGCATTGATCAGCAAACGCACTATGTTTTCCGCGAGCTCGCCCGGCAGACCGGCTCTCTCGGCCTGCTCGCGGGCCCGGCCGACCACCCTCACTTCCTGGGCGAAGTCGCGGCTGGGAATGCCCGCCTCGTGCTTGTGACGGCCCACTTCCGCGGAAATCTCCTGCCGGCGCGCCAGCAAGCGGATAATTTCCCGGTCTATGGCGCCCAGTTGTTTTCTGAGACTTTCGAGCTCTGGCATGACTTCGCGCTCCGGCGGAGAAGCGCGCATTGTAAGGGCCCGCACGAGCAGGGCCCGCCTGCGGTTATTCTGCTGAGGCGGCTGCCGGCAGCTCCAGGGCCTGCGCTACGGAGCGCCACGGTATCAGCTTGAAATTCTGCCGCTCCCTGGGGCGGCGGTTGTACCCGTCCTGCACCACCAGCATGCCGAGCTCGAATCCGGGGCCGAAGTTGACGGGGCTGACCGCCAGACCGTCGGTTTCCTCAGCGCCGTCGATCGCAGAGACAGGGCTGTCGCCGATACGCACCGAACCCAGGTAGCGATCGCCGTCATTCAGGTCGTAGAGGGCAAAGGTATTGTCGCCCTGGCTGGAAGCCACCAGGATCGCGGTACCCTGCTCAGTTCGATAGATGTCCAGGCCCTCGACATCCGCGGTCAGACGCTCGGCGTTCACCGAGTCAAGCAGCGTTTTCTCCGCAAATCCGCCGGCGCCCGCCGGCATCTTCCAGATGCCATGCTCTTCCTCGCCGATGTAAGCAACGCCCGTATGGTCGTCGATAACACAGCCTTCGGGCTTTGTGGGAAGCGAAAACCGGTCGATGCGCTCCGGGCTTAACTCGCTCGCCTGGTTCAGACGCCAGATCTCGTATTCTCCGTCGCTGCCGTTCACATAGGCCCAGGCGCTGCCGGCAGCGTCCCGCTGCATGCAGATGCCGTACGGATCGTCGATATCAAGCGGCTGCGCCAATGCCAGTTCCACCTGCCCTTCTTCGGAAACGCGGAAAATGTCCATGCTGCGTTCCGTGCGATTGGTCGCCACCGCCAGCGTGATTCTGCCGCCGGAAAGCAAGATACCCTGGCGCAGATCCACGTTGTTGATGCGGCCACGCGCCAGAAATTGCACCTCGCGGCCCGTCAGGTCATAGACCGAAAGGCCGCGGCGCTTGTCGGTGCCAAGAATGAGGCTGCGCGAAGCATCGGTCGGGTGTATCCAGATCGCCGGATCGTCGGCAGCGTCGCCCCTGCCACGCACCGGTTCCGTCTCGACCGTCGCGTAAACCGCCGGCGCCGCCTCGTTCGTTGCCGTCTGCGGGTCGGCGCAACCGCTCAAGCTCAACGCCAGGACTGCGGCCAGCGGCACGCAAAGGCCAGGAGGACAGGCGCTCATCTCTTGCCGCTTTGGATGATTGCGTCCGCTGCAAAACGCCTGAACTCGCTTCCCTGCAACGAAGACATCCGGTTATCGGCAAGGACTGTAAGCCCTCTTTCGCTTGTGGGGCGCTGCCGGCGCATGTCAGAAGCTCCGGTAGGCGATACCGAACACGAAAGAGCGACCGATTTCGTCATACTGGGCGCTGTAACGCGAACGACCATAGTAGCGGTAGTTCGGCTCCTCGCCCAGATTGATGGCGTTGAAGTAGAGCTGAAGCTGCTCGTTCACGTCGTACTTGACGGTGAGATCGATCTGGTTGTGGCCGTCCTCGTAGAGATCGTTGCTCTGATCCTCCAGGTTGATTTCGGCAACACGCTTGCCGATGTACGCCGCCGAAAGCCGCACGCTCCATCCGTATTTCTCATAACCAATCACAAAATTGGCTACCCTGTCCGCCTGCAGGGGCAGGCTTGACTCACCGCTGCGGCCCGCGTCCGGCCCCAGGCCCAAGTCGGCATCACTCTGTGTAAAGGTGGCGTTGGCCATCAGTACCAGCCCGCTCAAGGCGCCGGGAAGATCGGAGAACTGGCGTGTCCACCCCAGCTCCAGGCCATACAGGTTGGCCGAACGGCCATTCAGCGGTTTGAGAACCTCGATGTCCGTAACTGCGATGTTGCCGGCATACTCGCGCGGATCAACCACCGAACTGACGTCGGCGTTGAACACAAAGTCGTCGATGCGCTTGTAGAAGGCGGCAGCACTGACCACCCCCATGTTGCCCGGGTAGTAGTCAACAGCCAGGTCCAGGTTCTGCGACTTGTAGGGCCGCAGTTCGGGATTGCCGGCTTCCACGGCCAAAGCGATCTCATTGTCGTCCTGCTCGATTTCAATGGCGTCGGGCGTGGGGTTCAGGTATCCGAAGGATGGCCGCGCGATCGAGTTTGTATAGGCCCCGCGCAGGATCAGGTTCTTCGAGCGTCGGTAGCGCACGTTGATACTGGGAAGAAGGTTGCCGTAGTCGCTCTCGTACCTGGACTCGGCAATCTGGACATCGTCCTCGCCGCTGACATCCACCTCCCGCACGTAGGCGCCCTTGGCGCTGAAGTCCGTTGCCTCGTAGCGTAGCCCGTACACCAGACGCAGATCGTTGATGTCGATCCGCTGCATGAGATAAAGCGCGGAGACGTTTTCATCAATGTCGTAGTCGGCCGCGGAACCCACTCGCGAAGCGTCCTCGTCCATGATGAACGGACAAGCGTCCTTGTCATAGCTCCCGACGCCGCAGGCTGCAACGCCGCCGATGTTGCCCCACACGAACGACCGCTGGAGACCAGGGTCCACATAGGGCCCGTAATCGCCCAGAACATAGTCCGCGGCGCCCGACACGAATTGCCCCAGCGTGGGCACGTTATCAAAGGCATCATCAAATTTCTCAAAAACCCGCAGCCCCGCGTCCCGCTTCTTGTCGCGAGCGCGGTGCTTGGCTCCGAAACGTGTGTATCCCGGATGCCCGCCGAAGGTCATTTCGCGGGTGATGTCGATTTTCAGCGCGGTTTCCGTATCGTTGGTGTAGTTGTCCTCGATCGTGATCTCGTCCAGCTCGAAATTCTCCGCAATCGCACCGTCGGCGCTATAGGAAACCGCCGGGACCCGGCCCAACTGGCCATACTGCGCAAAACCCACGCCGTTCATCTCGAACTGTGAGTCTATGCGTCCCGGCTCGTCCTCGCTCGCTTCCGAATAGCCGGCGCTGTATTCCAACGTCCAATCACCGAGCAGGTTCTCTCCGCCCACCAGCAACGACAGAATCTCCTGATCCTCGAAGCGATCCTTCAGTTCTCGCTGCAGGCGCGTACCGGTGGCCGTGAGGCCGTCGCTATCGTATTCCACGTCGCCCTTGTCGAGCTTGAACTCAATGCGATTGCGAAGCTCCCGGTCAGAGAAATCGCTGTAGAGGGTGCGCAGGTAGTAGCTCGAAGCGTCGCTGGCCCGGAAATCCAGATTCAGCGCAAGTCCGTTGCGCTCGCGGGTGATCTCGTAGTTTCGCATCTCCAGCTCTTCGTGATAGCGCACGCCGCCGTCATCCTCCCAGCCGCCATCGGCTTCCAGGTTGTCGGTGCCAAACTCCCGCTCATTGGCGGACACGCTCATCGCCAACCCCAATTCGCCGCCGGCAAAATCAAAGGCGTTGGTGAAGGTTCCGGAAAACTTCTGGCCGCGGCTGCCCTGCAGGTCGTTGTAGAAGGACTGGCCCTTGATCCGGTAGCTCATCCCGTCGCGGTCGAAAGCGCTCAAGCTCTTGATGTTGATGGTGCCGCCGATGGCGTCGGCATCCTGGTCGGGGGTAAGCGTCTTGGTGACCTCCAGGCTTTCCACCAGGTCCGATGGAATCACATCCAGCGCCACGTTGCGCCGGTCGCTCTCGGGGGCCGGCACGTTGAGGCCGTTGATGCTGGCCACATTCAGTTGCGGATCGATGCCGCGCACACCCACGAAGCGGCCTTCGCCCTGGTCGCGCTCGATAAACACCCCGTTGATTCTTTGCAGCGCCTCGCTCACGTTCTCGTCCGGAAACTGGCCGATGGCATCGCTGGTAACCACCGATACAAGATTGTCGGCCGAACGCATCCGGTTAATCGCGCCATAAGCGCCGGCGGCCTGCCCCACCACGATGATGTTCTCCATCACCCCGACTTCGGAACCGATCCGCGCATTGACTTGTTCGGTGAGGCCGTCGCGCACCGATACCGCCAGGAAAACAGGCGCCGCGCCAACGTAGCTGACCTCCAGGCGATAGTCGCCCGCGGGAACGTTGCGAATGCGGAAACGGCCGGCGGAGTCGGTAGCGCTTTCGACGCCGAGCTCCGGCAGGCTCACTATCGCGCCTTCGAAATACACCTCTCCGGACTGATCGCTAACTCGCCCTTCCAGTACGCCTTGGGCCAGCGCAGCGGCAGGAAGCAGGAAAAAAGAGAGGCTCGCAACGATCGCAGGGCGGAGCAAGGCGGTTCTGGGCACCATAAGGCAATCTCCCATTTGGATTTGAGATGAATGTAGGTGCATTCTCGAATCGGGTTGCGAACAAGAGGTTACGGATAGGTTAAGAAACGGTTACATCAGCCGTCGACCGTCCGTCGCCGGCGGAGGTTTGCAGTACATTAGATTTCCGTGTTCGCGGAGTTCCCCATGAAGCTTGTGCAACATTTGGCGCCGCTTGCGGCTGCCTTTGCCCTTATGCCAGGCCCGGATCAGGCCAACGCCCAAACACCGGATCGCAAGGTCCCGAACCTGACGGTGATCGTGGTGGTGGACCAGCTCACCGCCGAGCGTACGCGCGAATGGGCACAGAAGCCGTCGAGCTCGGGGTTCCGGCAGCTATGGCGGGACGGCGTGGTCTATGCCAATGCGGCTTACGACCACGCCACCACCGCCACCGCGCCGGGACACGCCACGCTCGCCACCGGAGTCGCGCCGGCCCAGCATGGCGTGATCTCCAACTACTGGTTCGAACCTGAATTCGGCCGAGCCATGGCCAGCGTGCGCGACGCGAACCATTCCTTGCTGGGTACCGAGGGTTCGGGCGTGTCGCCGCTGCAAATGGTCGAGCCGACGCTGGCCGATATGCTGCACGAAAAGTGGGGTGGCCGCAGCAAGATTTTCACCGTATCGATCAAGGACCGAGGCGCCGTGTTCCTCGCCGGCAAGCATGGCAAAGCGTTCTGGTTTTCCAGGGACACGGGAACTTTCGTAACCAGTACCTACTACTACCCGAACGGCGACCTGCCGCGATGGCTTATGGACTACAACGCCCATGCGCTCGATGGTCTGCCCCGCGGCTGGGAGCTGCTGTTTCCCGAAAGCACGTACAGACAGCCGGACGAACGGGAATGGGAACGGCCGCCGAGAGGCTGGACGCGAAACTTTCCGCATCGCTTCGCGACAGCCGACAGTTCCCTGTATTTCGATCAGTTGCGCTATGCGCCGCAAGGCGACCAGATCACCGCTGGCCTGGCCAAGGCGATCATCGCTGCGGAGTCGCTGGGCGATGACAGCCATCCGGATTTGCTGGCGATAAGTCTTTCCGCCACCGACCGCATAGGCCATGCCTTCGGGCACAACAGCCGCGAAGCCGAGGACAACCTTCACCGGCTGGACCTGCTGCTTGCGGATCTTCTGGCCTTTCTGGAAGAGCGGCTGGGCAATGATGGATTTCTGCTCGTTCTGAGTTCCGATCACGGCATGAGCCCGATTCCAGAAACGGTTGCGGGCGCCGATCCTCGCGCCTTGCGTGTGCTCCCCTTCGCGCTGGCCCGCGCGCTGAATGCCGAGCTTCGCCGTTCGTTCGAGGTATCGCGCGACCTCGTAGTGGGCATTGGGGCTCCTTGGGTATACCTGAATCTGGAGGCCATCGCGCAGACAAACCTCAATGCCGACCAAGTTGCCGAACAAGCTGCGGAATGGCTTGAGGCCCGTCCCGAGATCGCGCGGGCCATCATCGCTTCGCAGCTCGACTCCTGCGACCAGCCCGAGCTATGCACGCTGATTCGCAACAGCAGCTTCCCCGGCCGCAGCGGCGAGTTGTACCTGGTGTCAGGCGCGGCCGCCTTCTTCAGCGCCGAGCCGCCGGTCTATGCGGCAAGCCACGGCTCGCCATACTTGCGCGACCGCAGCGTTCCTATCATCTTCCATGGTTTCGGACTCGACGCTGCGGTGGTTGACACGCCGGTCACGCCGCGTCATGTTGCGCCTACTCTCGCCGCGTTGCTCGGTCTGCCGCACCTGGCGGCTTGGGAAGCGCCACTGACGGAAGTGCGTACCAAAAGGCGAGAACAGGAAACACAATAGGGAGCAAGCCCAAGTGAAGACGACAGAATCGGCAAACTGCGCTCGTGGCGCACGGGCGCGCGTTCGGCGATGGTCACTGGCGGCGGCGCTGTTGCTGGCTTGCGCTGCGGCAGGTCCTGCGGCGGGGCACGAAGTAAAACCGTTTGCGGACAAGTTCCGGCAACTCGACGAGCTGCTCCCCACACCCAACGCTTACCGCAACGCGGCGGGGGAACCGGGCGAGGCCTACTGGCAGCAGAAGGTGGATTACGCGATCGACGTGCACCTCGACGAGGACAAGCAGCGTATCGCCGGCGTGGCCACCATCACCTACCACAACAACTCGCCGGACACCTTGCCTTACTTGTGGCTGCAACTGGACCAGAACCGTTTCCGGCGCGACTCGATGGCGGAAATGACCCGCACTTTCCAGAGCGCCGGACCGGCGGAGACAGATCAGGACGATACCGCCCGCATAAGCCTTGGCGGTCTGCGGCGAATGCAATACATGCAGGATACCGACCTCGGCTACGAAATTAACGCCGTGAAAAACGTGGCGGGAGAACCCCTGGACCACATCGTGGTAGGCACGCTGATGCGCGTGGACCTGCTCCAGCCGCTGCCGCCGGGTGGTCGCACCGTGTTTTCGGTGGACTACGCCTACAACATCGTGAACGGCGACGCTGTGCGCGCGCGGGGAGGCTTCGAGCATTTCCCGGACGACGCGCGCACCGGCGGCAACCATATCTTCGCCATCGCGCAATGGTTCCCGCGGCTGGCTGCCTACACCGACTACGAGGGCTGGAACAACAAGGAGTTTCTCGGCTCCGGTGAATTCACGCTGGAATTCGGCGATTACGACGTGGCCATTACAGTGCCGGACGATCACGTTGTGGCCGCAACGGGCGAATTGCAGAATCCGGACGAAGTGCTCACGCCCGAACAGATTGCGCGCTTGGAGCAGGCTGCCACAGCCGAGCGGCCCGTGTTCATCGTGACGCCCGATGAAGCTCGCGAGAATGAGCGCAACGGCGCTTCGGGAACAGCTACCTGGCGCTTTGCGGCGCGCAATGTGCGCGATTTCGCCTGGGCTTCCTCGCGCAAATTCATCTGGGACGCCAAGGGTCTGCACCAGCCGGGCGCGGAACAGGAACGGGTGATGGCCATGTCCTTCTACCCCAAGGAAGGGGGGACCCTATGGTCGGACTATTCCACCGAAGTGGTAGTTCATGCGCTCGAAGTCTATAGCCGGTTCACTTTCGACTACCCCTACCCCACGGCGCTGTCAGTGAGCGTCGGATTCCTGGGCGGAATGGAATACCCCATGATCAGCTTCAACGGGCCGCGCACCACGCTGCAGGAAGACGGTACGCGCACCTATTCCCTCGCCGAGAAGACATTTCTGATCCGCGTGATCATTCACGAGATCGGCCATTTCTTCTTCCCCATGATCGTGAATTCCGACGAACGCCAATGGACCTGGATGGACGAAGGAATAAACAGCTATCTGGACGCGGTCGCGGGGCGCGAGTGGGACTCGGAAATCCATTGGACGGTGGAGCCGCGCCACATAACCGGATACATGCAGTCTGAGGGACAGGTCCCCATAATGACTCAGTCGGACAGCGTGCTGCAGTTCGGCGCCAATGCCTACGCCAAGCCCACTGCCGCGCTCAATATCCTGAGGGAAAGCATTCTCGGCCGCGAACTCTTCGATTTCGCTCTGCGCGAATACGCCCGGCGGTGGAAGTTCAAGCGTCCGACCCCGGCGGACTTCTTCCGCACCATGGAAGAGGCCTCGGGAGTGGATCTGGACTGGTTCTGGCGCGGCTGGTTCTTTACCACCGACCATGTGGACATATCCCTGGACCGCGTGTACGAAATGCGCATGGATACGGAGAACCCGGATGTGGATTACCCGCGCCTGCGCGAAATCAAGCAGAGCGAACCGCCTTCGATATTCGTAGAAAACAACCGTGCGGAAGGCAAGCGCACCTGGGTCGAGAAAAATCCGGAGGTGCGGGATTTCTACGACCAGAACGACGAATACACCGTCACCAACGTGGAGCGCAACCGGTACCGGCAGTTCCTGGAGAGTCTGGATGCAAACGAGCGCGCCACTCTGGAGCGGGCCGTAGAGGAAGACCTTAATTACTACATCCTGGAGTTTTCCAATCGTGGCGGATTGGCCATGCCCATCGTGCTTGAAGTCGAATATGCAGACGGCGAAAAGGAGGAAATCCGCATGGCGGCTGAAATCTGGCGTCGCTCTCCGCATGAACTCAAGAGGCTGTTCGTAACCGACCAGAAGGTCCGCGCTTTTGTCGTGGATCCCCTATGGGAAACCGCCGACACCGATATTGAGAACAACTACTACCCACGACGTATCATTCCGTCGCGCATCAAGAGCCAGAAAGCCGCCGAACGCGGGAATCTGGCAGATCGGGATCTGATGCACGACATCAAGACCCCGCTTGAGGACGAAACGGCGCCGCGAAACGAATAGAGCGCGTATGACGGACCAGGACGTTATCGACCACAAGGGCTATCGGCACGGAGTGGGAATAGTCGTCTGCAACAACCAGGGCCGCTTGCTGCTGGCGCGCCGACGCGACCATCGCGGCTGGCAGTTTCCACAAGGCGGCATGCGTCCTGCGGAGTCGCCGCGCGCCGCCATGTACCGCGAGTTGGAGGAAGAACTCGGCCTCGTGCCTTCACAGGTGCGCGAGTTGGCGCGCATGCCAAGTTGGGTCAGTTACCGACTGCCGCCGCGTTACAGGCGCTCGGGAACGCCGCTCTGTATCGGACAGAAGCAGCTCTGGTGGCTCTTGCGCCTGGAATCCAGCGATGAGGACATCAGCCCGGAACTGGGCAGCGAGCCCGAGTTCGACGCCTGGCGATGGGTGGATTACTGGCTGCCGGTCAAGGAAGTCGTCTATTTCAAGCGGGACGTTTACCGGGAGGTGTTGGCGGAGTTTGAGAAAAGGGTCGGCCTGCGTACTTCGCGCGCAATGCGGTAAAGTAGTGCTTGCTGCATACTTGAGGTCGTTCCGTTTGCCCTTGAATGGCCTGCTGCAGTGGTAATTTGCATGACGAAAACTTCGCCATTTTGAGGCCCCGGCTTTGCTAGGTCAAAACAAGGTTCTGGTGTGGCGCGGGCTCTATTCCGCCGCGCTGTGTGCGCTGTTGATCGCTGCCCTGGTAGCCGGTGGCGCCAGCGGCTGGTGGCTGCACACCAGCGCGATGCGCGACAGAGTCGCAGCGATGCAGGCGCGCATCGACAGCCTGGAATTGCGCAACCTTGAACTCAGTCAGATGATCGATGAGGAAACCCTGGCGGCACTGCGTGCACAGGTACGCAACCTGCAAGGCGAAGTAATGAATCAGAGAATGACGATTTACGGTCTCCAGGAAATCATCACTCCACAGGAAGCGCGCGCAGGCCTGCGGATACATTCCGTTGACGTCGAGCCCGGCGTGGAAGAGCAGGACTACCGCTTGAGCGTGGGGCTTGCACAGGCACTGCTGGCCAAGTCCAGTCGCGCACGCGGTCATGTGGAATTGTTGTTGACCGGCAGTCTGGACGGCGATGGAGCGGAACTGAGCCTGGGAGAAATCAGCAAGCGAAAGACCGAGCGCATTGAATTCAACTTCCAGAGCAGCACGGTGCTGCGGGCCGACATGACCTTGCCGTACCGCTTCGAACCCAGCACAATCAGGGTGCGGATAACGCCCGTGCCGGACGAGCAGCTCGAATTCGAGCGAGAATTTCCCTGGGCGCCGCGAGCTCCGAACACATGAAGAACCGTCTCAGCAAAACCGTCACCACCCTGGTGGGAGCAGATGCCCGGGTTAACGGCAATCTGCTTTTCAGACAGAGCTGCCATGTGGCCGGCTTGGTCAAGGGCGACGTGCTGGCGAACAACGGTAAGAATACCGAGCTTACGGTAGCCAAAGGCGCAACGATCGAGGGCAACGTGCAGTCATCCAAAATGCTGATCCAGGGCACGGTGCTGGGCAACCTGTCATGCAGCGGCACGATTTCCCTGGCAGCTTCGGCGCGCGTGGAAGGGTCCATCGAGTACGGAGAGATCGAAATTGAAAAGGGCGCCGTCGTGACCAGCAGCCTCAAAAAGATCACGGCAGGCGCCGCGAGCAAGGTGCCTCTCCCCAGCAAACGCAGCGTGGATTCCAAGAAGCGCGCACCGGAGGCAGTCGGCTAAACTAGCGGCCATGGAACCGCAATACGATACGTCGCAACAGGACAGCGCTCCGCTCGTCTTTACCGAAGCCGCGGCCCGCAAGGTAGGCTCGCTGCTCAAGGAAGAAGATAACCCCGCGCTGATGCTGCGCGTATACATTTCGGGCGGCGGCTGCTCGGGCTTCCAGTATGGGTTCACGTTCGACGAAAAGCGCGAAGAGGGCGACGCGGAAGTCGAACAACTGGGCGTGACTCTGCTGGTGGATCCAACCAGCCTGCAATACCTGGAGGGCGCCGAGATCGACTTCAAGGATGACTTGAGCGGCGCGCGGTTCGTGATCCGCAACCCGAACGCGCAAAGCACCTGCGGCTGCGGTTCAAGCTTCTCGGCCTGAACCGCGCAGCCGGCGAGTTGCCCACCCGTATTGAGCAGGTGAAGCCGCTACTGGCCGGAGCCGCACTGACGCTTGCGCAGGGCCCCTACAGCCCGGCCCCGCCCGGCGAAGCGCCGGCGGATGCGCCGACATGGATCGCCGGCCACAAGCTCGAAGAGCACGTTTTCCGCGTAACCGCCGAGTTCGAATGTCCGGCGGAGGCCGCCGGCGGAATTGTGCAGGTCTCGATCTCGGACACCATGGTGCGCGCCGAATTCACGGCCGAAGATGCCATGCGTCGCCAGGTGCTGACGCTGCGGATTCCCGAAAAGCAGCTACAGGGCCTGAAGCCGGAACTGTTCTGCCCCCGAACCCCCGCCGAGGCGCCTCAAGTCCAGCGCCTGGCATCAAGATTCACGGCGCAGGGCGCCCTGATATGCCGCACCGAAACGGGCAGCAAGGCAACGGCAACCGCCTCCCTCGCAATGGATGCCTGGGTGCTCTGCCCCGCCGCCGCACCCAACCCACCCAACGACGCATGACATTACCGCATTGCGTTGCGGGCAAGTTAACGCGATACGGACAGGCTAGCGCAGGCGCTGTTGGAGGTCGGCGAGGGCTGCGGAACCCGGGCACAGGCGCGTGTGCGGGAGATCGGACAGCGGGGTTTCGCCCAGGCGGCTCAGTTCGTGCATGTCCGCCACGCCTTCCTTCAGGTAGAGCAATCCGGTAACGACCTCGCCCTTGCCCTGGCGCGCGTCGAGATAGCGGTAGGCCGCGCCCCGATCACTGATATCGTATTCCTCGGCCAATTTGCGCAGAAGAATGCTGCCGCCGCCATGCAGTTCAACGCGCTTAGACTCGCCAAGGCCGATGTCGGCCTTGATCTCCACTTCCGGCGGAATGAAGTCCGTGTGGCCGATCGGAAATGCATTCTCGCGGGTAAAGCGGTAGCTCTTGGTGGATCCTTCGTGGTCGTTGAAGGTGACGCACGGCGAAATCACGTCGATCATCGCAAAACCCCGATGCGACAACCCCGCCTTGAGCAGAGGCACCAGTTGCGCGCGATCGCCGGAAAACCCGCGCGCCACGAATCCACATCCCGCGGCAATGGCCAGCAGGCAGGGATCGATGGCCGGCTGCTCGTTCACCTCGCCGCGCTTGGCGGTGCTGCCGACATCGGCGGAGGCCGAAAACTGGCCCTTGGTGAGGCCATATACGCCGTTGTCCTCAATCAGGTAGAGCATGTTGAGGTTGCGGCGCATGGCATGCACAAACTGGCCGATCCCAATGGATAGCGAATCGCCGTCGCCGGAAATGCCGATGTACTGCAGCCCGTCATTGACCGCGGCGGCGCCGGTAGCCACCGAAGGCATTCGCCCGTGGACCGAGTTGAACCCGTGCGAGGCGGAAGCGAAATAAGCCGGCGTCTTGGAGGAACAGCCTATACCGCTGAGCTTGGCCATCCGGTGCGGCGGAATTGAAAGCTCGAACGCGGCCTGAATCAGCGCACCCGTGATCGAGTCGTGGCCGCATCCCGCGCACAGCGTGGACATCCCGCCCTCGTAATCGCGCATCGTGAGACCCAGGTCGTTGCGAACCAACGCAGGGTGGCTCACTTTGGGCTTGGCAATGTAGCTCATGCCGCTCTGACTCTCATCATGTCCGCTTCAATGGCGCTCACCACGGCGGTGGCCGGAATCGGCATGCCGTTGTAGTGCAGCACCTCCAGCAACTGCTCCGCGCGGCCGCCGGCTTCGTTAATCAGCAGGGTGCGCAACTGCGCATCGCGATTCTGCTCCACCACGTATATTCGCTTGTAGTTGCTCAGGAAATCCTGCACATCCTGGCCGAAAGGAAACGCGCGTATGCGCATGTAGTCGAGGGCCACGCCGCGCGCGGCCAGAGTGTCCAGAGCTTCGCGGCAGGCGGAATCGCCGGTGCCCAGCGTAACAACGGCCGCCTGCGCACCAGCGGCGGTGCGAATTTCGGCCTCGGGGACGATGGTGGCGGCATAGTCCCACTTGCGGCGCAGGCGGTCCAGAACCTCCTGGTACTCGCCGGCGTTCTCGGTGTAGCCGCCATACATGTTGTGGCCAGAGCCGCGCGTGAAGAAGGCGCCTTTGGGGTGATCGCCAGGCAGCGTGCGGAAAGGCACGCCATCGCCATCCACGTCCAGGTAGCGGTAGAAGGCTTCCATGTTCTCAAGGTCCTCGGCGCGCAGCACCTTGCCGCGGTCCGGCCGGTAGTTGTCGTCCCAAACGAATTCTTCGCTCACCCAGTCGTTCATCCCCAGGTCGAGGTCCAGCAGCACGATTACCGGCGTTTGCAATCTCTCGGCCAGATCAAAGGCCGTCGCGGCCAGCTCGAAACACTCCTTGGGACTGGAGGGAAACAGCAGCACATGCCGGGTGTCGCCGTGCGAAGCGTAGGCGCAGGAAAGTATGTCGGCCTGCTGGGTACGCGTGGGCATGCCGGTTGAAGGCCCCACGCGCTGGACATCGAACAGCACGGCGGGAATCTCTGCGTAGTAGCCGTAGCCCAGGAATTCCGACATCAGGGAGATGCCGGGACCCGACGTGGGCGTGAACGCGCGGGCGCCGTTCCAGCTCGCACCCAGTACCATGCCGATCGCCGCCAGTTCGTCCTCGGCCTGTATCACGCAATAGTCGCGCGCGCCATCTTCGGCGGTACGGAAGCGGGCACAGAAGCTGCGAAAGGCATCCATCAGCGACGTCGAGGGCGTGATCGGGTACCAGGCGCCGAAGGTCGCGCCCGCATAAACGCAACCCAGCGCAGCGGCCGTGTTGCCGTCGATAATGATTTTGGAGCCCGGTCCATCCATCGTGCGGGCCACGAAGGGCAGCGGACAATTCAGGTTCTCCTGCGCATAGTCGTAACCCAGACCGATAGCCACTTGGTTAGCGTCCAACAGCGCCTCCTTGCGGGCGAAGGTCTCGCGCAGCAACTCGCGAATAATGTCCAGATCAAGTTCGAGCAACGCCGCCAGCACACCCACATAAGCGATGTTCTTCATCAGGATGCGGGCCCGGGCGTTGTCGAAATTCTCGTTGCAAAGGCGCGACAGCGGTACGCCCAGTATGTTCACATCCTCCCTGCGCAGTGCGCCGCGCCTCGGCCAGGTGGAATCGTAGAGCAGGTAGCCGCCCGATGCGAGCTCCCGCAGATCGCGCTGGTAGGTTTCGGCATTCATGGCCACGGCAATGTCCACGCTGCCCGACCGCGCCAGATAGCCCCGGTGGCTGGCGCGCACCTCGTACCAGGTGGGCAGGCCCTGAATGTTGGACGGGAAGAAATTCTTGCCGGCAACCGGAATGCCCATCCGAAACAGCGTTTTCATCAGCAGCGCGTTGGCGCTCGCCGAGCCCGTGCCGTTCACGTTGGCGATGCGAATCGTGAAATCGTTATCTGCCGGCATACGGCTTGCGCCCTGTTCAGGCGGCTGAACGCACCTGTTGCTTGTCCTTCGCCGGCGCCGGCTTTGCAACACCTGCCGAGCCTAGTGGCGGACGCCCTTCGGCCTCGTGGCGCGCGTAGGGCGTAAGCAATTCAAACTTCTGCATGTCCCAGGCGGCCGTGGGACAGCGCTCGGCGCATAGTCCACAATGCACACAGAGATCCTCGTCCTTGACCATGACCCGCCCGGTCTGCGGCAGCTCCGCGGATACGTAGAGCGGCTGGTCGAGGTTGCGCGCCGGCGCGGTCAGGCGCTCGCGTAATTCCGCTTCCTCGCCATTGGGCGCGATCGTGAGGCAATGCACCGGGCAGATGTCCACGCAGGCGTCGCATTCGATGCAAAGCGGCGCCTCGAATACCGTCTGGATGTCGCAGTTCAGGCAGCGCTCCGCCTCGCGGGCGGCCTGCTCCGGCGTGAATCCCAGTTCCACCTCGATGTCCAGTTTGCGGAACCGCTTTTCCAGGCTCATGTGCTGCATTGCCCGGCGCGGCGCGGTATCGTAATCGTTGGAATAGCTCCACTCGTGGATGCCCATCTTGGCCGCGAGGAGATTCATGCCGACAGGCATGCGCTCGGTGATGGGTTCGCCATGGCAATACTTGTGGATGGAAATCGCCGCCTGGTGGCCATGCTCAACGGCCCAGATGATGTTTTCCGGGCCGAAAGCCGCATCGCCGCCGAAGAAAACTCCTGCCCGCGTGGATTGATAGGTCACCCGGTCCACCACCGGAACCTCCCAGCGGTCGAATTCGATGCCGATGTCGCGCTCCACCCAGGGGAACGCGGTTTCCTGCCCGATAGCCAGGATCACTTCATCGCAGGGAATGAACTTCTCGCCGGTCACACGGCTTTCGGCAATCCTTCCGGCATCGTCGAGGTCGTACTCCATCAGTTCGAAAATCATGCCCTTGAGCCGCCCGTCTTCGACCACGAATTCCTTGGGCGAATGGTTCACGACGATTTCCACGCGCTCCTCTTCGGCGTCTTCCAGCTCCCAATCGGAAGCCTTGAAGAACCCCCGGGGTTTGCGCGCCATCACTTTCACGTCCTTCGCGCCCAGGCGCAGCGAGGTGCGGCAGCAGTCCATGGCAGTGTTGCCTACGCCGATGATCAGGACCCGCTCGCCAATGGAATCGACATGCCCGAAAGCCACGCTCTCCAACCACTCGATACCGATATGGATGGACTTGGTGTCGTGCCGCCCCGGTAAATTGAGTTCCTTGCCCTTGGGCGCGCCAGTGCCTACGAACACGGCATCGTAACCGCCGTTGTCCAGCAGTTCCTTCATGCTCTCAATGCCATGCCCCAGGCGCAGATCTATGCCCATCCGCAAGATCTGGTCCATCTCTTCGTCCAGAACCTCGACGGGCAGGCGGAACGCGGGGATGTTGGTGCGCATGAGGCCGCCGGGCTTGTCCAACTGTTCGTACATGACCAGCTCGTAGCCCAGCGGCGCCAAGTCGTTGGCCACGGTGAGCGAGGCGCAGCCGGCGCCTATCAAGGCCACGCGCTTGCCGTTCTTCTGCTCCGGCGCGGTCGGCAGCCGATGATCGATATCGCCGCGCAAGTCCGCAGCCACCCGCTTCAGCCGACAGATCGCTACCGGCTTGTCCTCCACCCGGCCGCGCCGGCAGACGGGTTCGCAAGGACGGTCGCATACCCGGCCCAGGATGGCAGGAAACACGTTGGACTGGCGGTTGAGCATATACGCATCCGCGTATCGCCCCTGGGCTATCAGCCGGATGTACTCGGGAATGTCGGTATGCGCGGGGCAGCCCCACTGGCAATCGACAACGCGATGGAAATAGTCTGGGTTACGTATATCGGTGGGCTGCATACAAGCCCCGCGAAAAAAGCGACCGTACGCTCGACTCAGAAATTATACAAGTTGTCCGGATTTCATGCGTCCGGCGCGGGCAACGCCAGTTCGTCAAGCAACGCATTCACAACTTGACGTAGTTGCGGCAAATGGTTTTGGGTGTAGTCCCAAACGAGTTCGGGCACCACGTGATCGTAACCGTGGGCCAATACGTTACGAAAGTCCACGATTTTCCGCACTTCGGGGATTCTCTCGGCAAGTTTGGGGTGAAGCCTCTGCAGACGATTAATCGCCTCGCCAATGACTTCGAACTTGCGTTCAACCGCAGCCTGGGTCCGCATATCGACTGTATATTCCGCAGAATTCATGCCTTGGGTAAACGATTCGATGTCAGCGCCGGCTTGTTCGATATCCGTCAGCAGAACGCGAGGATCAGACTGCATAAACGAGCTCGCGAGACTTGTCGATAGCTAAACGCAGGTAAGGATTTCGAATTGCCCTGGCTTCAACCAGATCCACGGGGCGACCCAGAACAACCCGCAATTCCTCGACGAGACCGAAATACCGGTCGAAAGGCGGCAGACTGCTGCTGGGATCGAATTCAACGAGGAAGTCGGCGTCGCTGTTTTCGAGATCGAAATCCGTGCCGCGCGCGGCCGACCCGAACACTTCCAGACGCGCAACATCGTAGCGCCGACACATTTCGGCCAATTCTCGCTTCTTGTCAGCTATTACCGAGTGCATAGCCTGCTACCGCCTACCTGCGGAGAAATAGTGGTCTTTCGCCTCATCCTAACAGCGCCGGCTGCGGAACGCATGCTGACTTGGCCTGCTCGAGACACAGCTTCGGCCTCAGTTACTTTCAGAATGTTCCGCTGCGCGGCACGCTGGCTGTTTGCGCGTCCTGGGTTACATAGGCGCGGGTTAGCGGCCATAATGTGGGCATGGCTACGCTGGATCGATATATTGCGCTGGCGCTGCAGATCGGCACGCGCTGCGTGAGCTTCTGCGGCAGCCGCGAGGAGGCGCGCGACCGGATGCGCGAGAACCTCCGGCACGCGGAGCGGGCGGTGGCGGGAAGCTGCAGCTTTGCGATTCAGTATTTGGGCGAGAGTCCGAAACTGATCGTGCTGCCAGAGTACTTTCTGACCGGTTTCCCGATGGGATCGACCATAGATCAATGGCGGGAACTTGCGGCGCTGAAGCAGGACGGGCCGGAGTACGAAGAACTAAGCCGGATTGCGCAACACCACGACGCTTATCTTGCCGGCAATTGCTACGAAGTCGATCCCGCATTCCCCGAGCTGTTCTTTCAGACCTGCTTCGTGATTGGTCCGACAGGCGATGTGACGCTTCGCTATCGAAGAATGATCTCGCTCAATGCGCCCACGCCCTTCGATGTCTGGGACGCGTTCCTCGATCGTTACGGACTGGACGGCGTTTTCCCGGTCGCAGACACCCCAATCGGGCGCCTCGCGGCGATTGCTTCCGAAGAAATCCTCTACCCGGAAATCGCCCGCGCGCATGCGGTGCGGGGCGCCGAGGTATTCGTGCATTCCACCAGCGAGGCGGGCAGCAATCGCGCCACCGGCAAGGAACTCGCGCGGCGCTCGCGAGCCGTGGAGAATGTCGCCTACGTGGTAAGCGCCAATTCGGCCTGGCTCAAGGACATCCCGATTCCCTCGCATTCCTGCACCGGGATGTCGAAGATCGTGGACTTCGAAGGCCACGTGCTGGCAGAAGCGGCGACCGGCGACGAAAGCATGGTGGCCAAGGCGAGCATCGACCTGGCGGGCCTGCGCGCCCGGCGGCGCATGCCGGGCATGACCAATACGCTGGCGCGAGTGCCAATGCAGGCCTTCGCATCCACCTATGCCGAGAAGGTCATGAATTCGGGAAGACCGCTGCTCGACAACGAGGGCAAGGTGCGAATTCCGGAAAAGGGCGAGTTTCGTGCTCGGCTGGAACGCGATATCGAGCGTCTCGCCAGGGAAGGAGTCCTGTGACATCCACTGCCGCGCAAGGGCGCGGCGATCTGCTGATTCGCAACGCGACGCTGATAAGCGATGGCACGCGTACCGAGCACGATCTGCTTATCCGCGGCGAGCGCATAGAACGGATCGGCGTCGCGCTCAGAGCGCCGGCGGGGGCCAGGGAACTCGACGCGGCCGGCAAATGGTTGCTTCCTGGACTGATCGACGACCAGGTCCATTTCCGCGAGCCGGGACACGTACACAAGGGCAATATCGCAACGGAATCGGCGGCGGCAGTAGCAGGCGGCGTGACCAGTTTCATGGACATGCCGAATGTCTCGCCGGCCACCGTGACCCGCGAAAGGCTGGCCGCCAAGTATGCTGCCGCTCGCGGCCGCGCCTACGGCAACTTCGCCTTCTACCTCGGCGCAACCGAAAGTAATATTTCCGAAATCCGGCAACTGGAGCCCAGCGAAGCCTGCGGGGTGAAGGTATTCATGGGCCCTTCCACTGGCGATCTACTGGTGGAAAACCCCGCGGCGCTGGAGCGCATCTTCGCCGAATGTCCGGTGCTTATCGCAACCCATTGCGAAGACCGTTTACAGATAGAACAGAACCTGGAACGTGCGAGGCGCAAGTACGGGCAAGACATTCCTCCGCGCGCGCACCGCGAAATCCGCGACGCGGACTGCTGCTATCGCTCCTCAAGTCTGGCCGTCGGCCTGGCCCGAAAGCATGGCGCGAAACTGCACGTGCTGCACCTGACCACTGCCCGGGAACTCGAATTGTTCGATCCCGCGCAAGACCTGTCCGACCGCGGAAGTATCACGGCCGAGGTCTGCGTTCACCACCTCTGGTTCGACGATACCGACTACGACCGGCTCGGGAATCGCATCAAGTGCAATCCCTCGATAAAGTCCGGAAGCGACCGGCAGGCATTGCGCGAGGCTGTGCGTGATGGACGCATCAGCGTTATCGCCACCGACCATGCGCCGCACACCGAAGAGGAAAAGTCCGCAGGCTACGCGGACGCGCCCGCGGGGTTGCCGCTGGTCCAGCACTCGTTGCTGATGCTCTTGGACCTGGCGCACCAGGATTGCTTCACGGTAGAGCGTGTCGTGGAAGCAGCTTGTCACGCGCCGGCACGCTTGTACGGCATCGCGGACCGCGGATTCCTGCGGGAGGGCTATTTCGCAGACTGCGTGTTAGTGGACCCCGGAGGTAGTCAGCACACGATTCCGGAAAGTCTGCTCTACAAGTGCGGCTGGTCGCCCCTTGCAGGGCATCGCTTCAAAGCCCGGGTTGACGCCACGTTCGTCAACGGTTCCATGGTGTTCAACGGCGGCCGCTTGTGTGGCCCGCCCGCGGGACAGGCGCTGGTCTGCAACAGCGCCAGCCCGCAAGCGAGCTAACTGCGAACCAAGGCGAGGCCCTATAGCCTGCGCCGCACTGGCTGCTGGCTCAGAAGTTGTAGGCGAAGCGGATGCCGTAACTGCGCGGCATGGACGCCGATACCCGGACCTCGTTCTTGTTGGGGCCGGAGATAAAGGTGAACAAGTCAACGCCGAGAGCGCCCTGCAGAAATTCGTCGTGGTCCAATGCGTTCTGCACGAAGGCCTCCACCGAAAAAGTCTGGCTGCGAGCCCCGACGCGGATATTGACGTTGTCGTATGGTGCCGTCTTTGCGATATTGGAGAAGTCCGTGTAGCGGCTGCCCTGGTGCGCCCAATCCACCCGACCGTACCAGTCCCAGTTTGCGGTTAGATTGTCTTCATACTGGCCGGACACAGTCCAGGTAACTCGCGGCGCGCTCGGCAGCTCATTGCCCACCACGCCGTCGAAGCTGCCGTAAACCAGGTTGCAATCTCCGCACACGAAGGACTGGACCTCGGTGTCGTTCAATCCGTACGAAGCGGAGAGCGTGAGGTTCTCGGTGGCTTGCAGTTGGCCTTCGAATTCGACGCCGCGCAGTTCCGCCGTGCCGTTATTGAGCACGATGTTGATCAGGTTGGCGACGCCGTCGGCAACCACGGGAATGCTGTTGCCCACCTGTCCGTTCAGCCACTCGTCGTAGTAGATAGCCAGGGTGGTTCGGGCGCGGCCGCCGAGCCACGTTGCTTTCCAGCCCATTTCGTAGTTGTCGAGTTTCTCTTCAAGAATGTTCAGGCTGGCTGTCGGAGCCACGGCCCTGAGCGCATCCAGCACCGGCTGGCTTGCATCGGCCAGCACCGCGTTGAAGCGCCCCGGGCGAAAGCCGCGGGAAAACAGCACATATATCGTCGAGTTATCAGCGTACTTGTAGTCCAGCGAGATGCGCGGAGCAAAGCTCGTGAAAGTCGCGCTGAAAACCAGAGGCGTTTCGGGTGGAACCTGCTGCTCGGTAATGAGCGTGTTTTCCGATATCTTGTCCCATTGATAGCGCGCCTCCGCGCTCAAGGTCAGCCGGGGAGTGATGTCGAAATAGGCGGCGCCGAACACGGCCGGCGTTTCCACTTCGCGTTCCACGATGGCCGATACGAAAGTCGGACCGACGATGAGGTTGCCGTAGACGGATTGCCCGGGCGAGTAGGCATCAAAGTAGCTGAAGCCTCCCACCCAGCGAAAACGCTTGTCCTGTGGCGAGGTTAGCCGCCATTCCTGGCTCCAGTCTTCTTGTTCGTTCTGAATCGCCAGGGTGGTGTTCCAGTCCGGGCGCACATCGGTGCGGCCCAGCACGCCGATGAACAGCGGGGCAAAAGGATTGGCGCGTGAGCGGCCATCCCGGTAATTGAGGTCGATGATGTTCTGGTTCCTGTCGGTATGCAACGCCGTGAGCGACGTAAACGAATAACCGGAGGAATGTTCGAAATCAATGCGCAGGTTGGTCTGGAACGCCTCCCGTCTGAGTCCGGGCTGGCGATGGAAGTCGGGATCGAATACGAGCCAGTTTGGGTTCGGATCGAACAGGGTCTTTTCGAGGATCGAATCGATCACGGTGTCGGCCGAGAAGATGGCCGGGTCCAGTTCGCTCATGCTGGGCAATTCGCCGCACACATAACCGAAGGCCGCGCGCGAACCCGGTTCCACGCCCGCTCGCAGCGGCGCGCTGAGCGGATCGCAGGTCCCGTCGATGTTGCCGCGGCCGTTGAATGAGTCTTCCTTGAGCGCGAATTGGGTAGCGGCCCAGTCTTCGTCTTCAAAATAATTCACGAACAGCTTTGCTTTCAGGGAGTCGGACGGCGTGAACACGATAGAGGCAGCGACGGAGTTGGTTGTGCGTTCGCCCAATTCGTCCGAAGGATCGGCAAAGTTGTCGATATACCCTCCTTGCCGCCAGCGCCGCACGCTGACACGCGCGGACAGGGTGTCCTCGACAATCGGGCCTTCAAGCATCAAGTGCTGTTCGTTGGACCCGAATTTGGCGAAGTCGGTGGAAAAACGGCCGCCGAATTCATCGCCGGGCTCCTTCATTACGAAGTTCAAGGCGCCGACGAAGGTCGAGCGGCCGAAATAGGCGCTTTGCGGGCCTTTCAGTATCTCGACGCGCTCGGTGTCCACAATGCTTGGCGAGTAGCCGCCCACCACCGGGGCGCCGTCGATGAACAGCAGACCGCCGGCGTTTACGCCCACGTTGATGTTCAGGTAGAGGCCTCGAAACACCAGCGCGTTGGAAGAGCGGTCGTTGCGGCCTGAACCGCCCTGCTGATTGGTAAAGCTGAAGCTGGGCGTGTACAACTGGATGTCAGTCAACTCGGCCATGTCGATCGATTCCAGTTCCTCGGCGGAAAATGCGGTAACGGCCAGTGGCACTTCCATCAGATTCTCTTCGACCTTGCGGGCCGTAACCACTATTTCCTCCAGCGACAGCTCCTGCGCGTCCGCCGCTGGCAGCGCAATAAACGGAATTCCCGCGGCAAGCGCCGCCAGCACAATGCGTTTCGTCATCGGTTTTCTCCCACCTAAACGGCCCCAACAGCCGACATCAGTCCTGTTGCGCAAACAACGAGGGATGCGTAAAGCATAACCGTTGCGACGCGGTGAAATAAACCGGGATGATCGCCGCTAGTCCGCGACGTCATGATCAAAATGACCGTGGCGCAGGAAGTGAACGGTCTGCCGCCGAACTTCCTCGTTCCAGACTATGGTCGTGTGGGTGACCGGTACCACGAGGAAGTCCTTCATGGAGGCAACCTTGGTCTCCTCCACGGATACGACGCCGTCGCTAGGCTCGGCGGGTGTACCGGGCAAAAGCGCGCGCCTGTTGCGGACGCCCGCAATGACTCCCAGTTCAAACTCCGGAGCACCCAGGCGGCGCGGCACCGATCCTTCGCCGGTGCCCAATTGCGCCAGCGCTTTCGGCTCATATACCTTGCTCAGGCGACTCGCACCCACGTAATCCGCCAGTTCGCTGCCCTGGTTAGGCGGCGCCAGCATCACCACCCTTTCAAGACCTGCAATATGTCGCTCCGAGAGATATTGGCGAACAAGAATTCCGCCCATGGAGTGGGTCACGAAGTGAATCCTCGACAAACCCTCCGCGTGGCAGCGTTCCAAGCCCTTCTCGACGGCCTCGGCCGCAAGCTTCTCTATCGGCTCCACCAATGAGGGATAGCTGACGTTTGCAACCCGGTAGCCCTGTTCCTCAAGACCCAACTCCATCGACTTGAGGATCAGCCCGAAGCCGCCGATGCCATGCAGCAGCACAACGCAATGGGTAGGCGCGGCTTTTTCTTCCTGGGAAGTCTTCGCAAAGACGGGCGTAAACGCCAGCGCGAATAGCGCCATAAGCGGGAAAGCTGCGAATATGCGGAGGCGAAGCATCATTGCAGGACTTACGGGGGCTGCCTCGGACAAACCACCCGCGCCAGAAGGCGAACCGAACGGCATGGCCGCCAACCAATTGGCAATAATCCGACAGGCGTCGCGCGCCTGCCGGGTCTAGTTCAAATCAGTCGTGATCGTGATGGTGGATTTCGTCGCGGTAGTGGGGATGCTCGAAGTCGTGCGGGTGGTTATGCCCATCCTGGGCCCGCACCCACTCATAGAGATTCCGCTTCTGCCGGTACAACTGCGCTGCCGCACGCTCCTGGTTCTCCTCAGGCGTGGTCCACGGATTGAAATGGAAGTAGTTGTGCAACTGGGAATCGGTGCGACCGATGGCGATACAGCCATACGTGCTCTGAAACGCGCCATGATTGATCCATGGCGGGCGCCAGAAATAACCGCCCGTGGGCAGATAGCCGAACTGCATCATCCAAGACGTGCCCCAGATGTGGTAACCCTCTTCCATACAGTCGTGGTAGGAGATGTTGTCCTGCCAGAAGCTGGCCGTCATGCAGTAGAGGAACGTGAACCCGTGGGTAAGCGGGTCGAACTTGAGGACTTTCACGAAGCAGCCCGGCGCCACCGACGGCGACACATTGGCCGGACCCCAAACGATGTCCTCCAGTGCGTTGACGCTCGTGAGCTTGTGACGCTCCGCGCGGGGGTGATCCTCATCCGACTCCACGAAACTGGGCTCGCCGTAGTTGTAGAACATCAGGCAGCGCGCGCCATTCGGAGCGCTCATTGCGGGCATGGAAACGCCAGGGGGCAGCCAGAGGTAATGACCGGTTTCGAAGGTCTTGTCTCCGAACTGCAGACTGCCTTCGGCGACATAGAGCTCCATTTCGGTGTAGCTCATGCCCGGGGGCAGGGTATAACCGGATTCGAATTTCACCACCAGCGAGCAGGCACCGGTCTCGGAGTCCATGCTCAGGACTTTGTAATGCATTCCCTTCCCGAAACCGGGCAGGGTCATGCGCCGGAAGGGAACCTGGGTTTCTACGTAGGGTTCGATATGTGGACGGCCCATCAGTTTGCTCCCTTATTTCTAAAATACGACCTTGAACGGCCGGTCAGGACGCTTGGGAAGTTCCTCCGCCGGTATGGCGCGGCGGTTGTCGTAGTGAACGTTGAAGCCGCGTGTCTGGATGCGCTCGAAGAACTTCTCCACCCACTCGTCACGCTCTTCGGACAGGTCGTCCATTTCCTTGACGATCGTTTCGTAGCGCTTCTCCTGTTCCGCGCTTTCGTCCCGAATCCACTGCTCCGCTTCGGCGGACTTTTCGTACTCGATGAATTTCAGCACCTGATGGCCTCCCTTGATGCTCCAACCTCGGCGAGCCACTCGCCGGTTCTACTGCCGCAGGAAATTTGCCCCGCAAAACCGACGGACGGCGACCTTGCAGGAGCAGGCTCGAAATACTGGCACAAAGGCGCAGTCAATGCAAACGCAACTCCGGACACTTCATGTGCTCTAAAAGCGGGGCGCTTTCTTGCGTCCCTAACAATGCGGCGCCGAACGTTGTTGCCAGCACTCGGAAGTCCCTTTTGCGCTAAGGGCTATTGCGCCGCCAGCGCCACTACCGGGTCCAGCTTCGCCGCCCGCCGCGCCGGCGCGAAACCGAACAACAGGCCCGTAAGGGTAGCGCAAGATAAACCGATCAAGAGGATCGGGGGCGTGAAGGCCATTGCGGAAATTCCAAGACCGCTCACCGCGCCTCCCAGACCCAATGCAAGCAGCAACCCGATCAATCCACCGAATCCGCAAACGACAACCGCCTCGCACAGGAATTGCTGCCAAATATCTCGCTGACGCGCCCCGATGGCCATGCGCAAGCCAATTTCGCGAGTGCGCTCGGCCACGCTAGCCAGCATGATGTTCATCACTCCGATACCAGCAACCACCAGCGAAATGGCGCCTATGGCGCCGAGCAGCAGCCGTGTGATGTCGGCAGCTTCCTCCTGGACTGCCAGCAACTCCGCCTCATTCCGAATCCGAAAGTCCTGTGCGCCGTGGCGCTGGGTCAGCAAGGCGTGAATATGCCCTATAGCGGCGTCAACATGGTCCCGGCCTTCCACAACGACCTGAATCGAATCCAGATAATCCCGGCCAAACAAGCGCGCCGCGGCTGTATGCAGCGGCACATATACGGTGTTTGCCGTACCGCCGCGCAAAAATCCCGCATTCTCGACGCGTCTCAGGAAACCGATCACCTGAAACGGCGCACCATTGATGAGCACATGCTGCCCTACGGAACGCACTTGCGGTCCAGACTGTGCGTCAACTAGGCCATGGCCTACGACTGCCACGGGAGCGTAGCTTTCGCTTTGCGCATCCGTAAAGAACACGCCCTGCTCCAATCGCTGCCCAAGGCCTGGGACGGCCCAGCCGGGCAGAGCCGAAATCAGAACATAGGCCTGTTCGCCGCCCGCTGCCAGCGTGCCCCCGCCGCGCATGATTGGCGTCACAGAGACCAGTTGAGGCACTTGATCCCGAATGGCTTCGGCATCGGCCAATGTAAGGGACTGGACCGGGACGCCCTGGTTCGCGTCCATTCCTGGCGTAACCGTCAGGTTCTCGCCGCCAAGGCTGTTCATGAGCGTCAGCATCTGCTTGCGGGCATTCTCCGCCACGGCGAGCATGGCAGTTACCGAAAACACTCCGATCACGATGCCGAGGAGCGTCAAGGCCGTGCGGAACCTATTGCCGCGAAGCGTACGCAAGGCGGCGCGGCCCGCTTCACGCAGCGATGTTGTCCAGGCAAGCCGACCCGTCGGCAGCGCCGTGCCCTGATACGGCGACCGGGCCGCGCGTCGGGGCGTGTCCTCGGTTGCACCGCTATCCTCCACCACTCTTCCATCCAGCAATCGGATGCACCGTCGGGTTTGGGCGGCCACATCCGGATCGTGAGTAACCAGAACCACCGTGTGTCCCTGCTCGGCCAGCGAGCGCAACTGCGAGATGATCTCGCGGCCCGTGCGAGAATCCACGGACCCGGTGGGTTCGTCCGCCAGCACCACGCGCCCGCCATTCATCAGTGCGCGTGCAATCGCCACACGTTGCTGCTCGCCTCCGGAAAGCTCGCCCGGCTGGTGTTCCATGCGATGTGACAATCCCAGTACGTTCAGCAGTTGCTCCGCGCGTGTACGCCTTCTAGATTTGGGCGTTCCCACATAGACAGCCGGCATCTCGACATTCTCTCGGGCCGAGGCCATGCCCAAGAGGTTGTAATTCTGAAATACGAACCCGAACGCCTCGCGGCGCAGTCGGGCCCGCTCATCGGGGCAGTAACGCTCCAGAGCTTTTCCCTGGAACAAGTATTGGCCACTGCTTGGACGATCCAGGCAGCCGATGATGTTCATCAGCGTGGTTTTCCCGGAGCCGGAAGGCCCCATGATCGCCACGAATTCGCCCGCGCTGATGGTCAGCGAAACGTTCCTCAGCGCATGTACCTCGGCGCCACCGGTCCGATAAAGGCGGCCAACCTTCGTTAGCGCGATCAGTGGCGCGGACGACTCCATCATATTGACCGCTGGTGCGTCGCCACGGGTTAGCGCCCGCGGCTCAGGCCCCCGATTTGCCCTGCTGTTCCACGCCCAGACACTCCGACGACCACCCTTTCGCCTTCCGCCAAGCCCGACAGAACTTCTGCTTCTACCGCATTGCTCCTACCGACCCGAATCTCGCGTAAAACTAGCTGACCGCCCTGTCCAAAAACCTGAACGGTGGCCGTTCGGGAAAGCGGGGCGGCGGTTGGGCGGCTGTCTATCGTCTGCGAATCGGCATTGCCTGTGTTCCCCGGGGAAGCTGCCGAAAGCGCCGCGCCGCCATCCTCGACACTTGGCGTGAGCCCATCAGCCGTTTGCTCGCCCCTGTCGAATCGCGCGTACTGCCCCGCTGCACTCACCATGCCGTAACCATCGGAATACGTGAGAGCGCCCAAGGGCACTTTCAGAATGCCGCGGGCTGATTCAACGAGAAAGAACACTTTCGCGCCGATGCCTGGCAGCAAGGTTCCGTCGGCGTTATCCACTTCCAACAGCCCGTCGAAATGGGCCACACCACTCACTGCGTCGGAATTCGGCAAAGGGGCAATCTCCTCAAGACGGGCATACCAGCGCCGTGTGCCGCCCGACAATGTAGTGAAGTACGCCTGCATCCCGGGGGCCAGCCGCACCACATCCGGCTCGGCAATATTGGCAACCACCCGAATGGTGCTCAGCTCGCCAATGCGAAGAATAACCGGCGTGACTTGCGCCGCATTGAGCGTTTGACCCTCGCGCACCAGCACCTCCACAACGGTACCGCTGGACGGAGCGGTGATACGGGCATACTGCAGCAAAGCCTGCGCTTCCTGCAGGCTGGCCGTAGCCTGTTCAATGGACAGTAGATGCCGCGCAAGTATTGCCTCCGCTTGCGCCAAGCTGACCGAGGCTCGGTCATACTCGACTTCCGTGGTGGCCCGCTCCGCCATCAGGCGCGTCTGGCGCTCCAGTTCCGCTTGCGACAGCTTGAGGCCGGCCTCAATCGAATAGGTTTCCGCCTCCAGCGCTTCCAGACTGGCTTGGGCTGCAGCCACCCGCGACCGCTGCACAAAGTCATCAATCTCTGCCAAAAGGTCGCCCGCTAGCACACGATCGCCGCGCTTTGCATGCAGCTTTTTCAATTGCCCTGACACTTGCGCGCCAACATCCACCAAACCGGCGGCCATAAGGCGCCCGGAGGCCGCAATCGCGTCTTCGATGTCGCCTCGAACTATGGGCGCGGTAAGCGGTGGTGGCGGCGGCGCGGGTTCCTGCGGCCATAACCACCAGACCGAGATCACAGCACCTAACGCCAAGGCGGCCATTTCCCAGCGCCACCGCAGCCAGGCAGGCAAACCGGCTGGCCGCGGCGTAGAACTCTTGGCCACTGCGTTCGCCATACTCCCTCCGGCTGTCCTGCGGCCAATAATACGCGGCATAGCCCTAGTTTGCCCCGCTCTTTTCCGCGACGCGGCTATTCGTCAGGCGGTAAGTCCTCCGTGGCGCCGGAGGCATCCGTGCTCTCCGGCGCACGATAAATCATGCGTCCCAAACCCAGTTCGTTGAGCAAGGGGTTGCCATATATTTCCTCACGCGAGAAATAACGACCGTTTGCCAGCGTCGTTCCGGGGTATTCCGGTGGAATCCACATGCCGTGGACCTCGAAGTAGCGGCGCACATCGTTAGCGTTCCAACGATCCAAGTCAGCAAGCGTGGGAGACATATGCTCCTCGCCAGCCGGCTTGTATGCCCGCTCCACCTTGCGCGACAACTCCCCAAAAGCGAGCGCCGCGAGCACACTTCCTGCAAGAATGGCCGCAAATTTCCAAGCTTTCCTCAAGGCCGCGCAGCGGCTATTCGTCAGCCGGGGCATTCTCCGGAGGAAAGAAACGGCGGAGTATTGGCGGCTTGTCAAAGTAGGAGCGCGGAACAACCGTGTTATCCCCCATCAAATGCACTCCCTCTACGTCAGGCGGCAAGGGGGGCATCTGTCGCAATATCGGTTCCATTGCAGCCCATGTCGCGTCTCCTTGGAATATTGCCCCAGGGTCGTCCCAAGTAAGACGATCCTCATCGGGCAGAGAATCGTTAGTCATGGACCAGAAAATCAGGAAACCACCGGCGCAGCATACCAATGCAAGAAGGATTTTTCCTTTCGCCTTCTTCATAGCGGCTATTCGTCAGGCGATAAGTCCTCCGTGGCGCCGGAGGCATCCGTGCTCTCCGGCGCACGATAAATCATGCGCCCCAAACCCAGTTCGTTGAGCAAGGGGTTGCCATATATTTCCTCACGCGAGAAATAACGACCGTTTGCCAGCGTGATGCCTGGAAGCTCCTGCGGAAGCACTATGCCCCGACTTTCAAAGTGTCGGCGAACATCGTTTGCGTTCCATCGGTCCAAATCGGCAAGAGTGGGCGGCACATACTCGCCAGCCGGCTTGTATGCCCGCTCCACCTTGCGCGACAACTCCCCAAAAGCAAGCGCCGCCACCACGCCACCGCCAAGAATAGCCCCATATGCCCAAGCTTTCCTGTGCTTCATGGGGCTGGTTGATTTTCATACTGCACGGCACACACCTGCACTGCTAGCCCTCTCGTAGTGCGTTCCTCCTCTCGCTTGAATTGTACGTCTATCAGCCCCACTCAAAGGCACACTGTAGCTGCCCGCCCACTTCGGACTGCCAGGACAGCCTGGCTGATCGTAAATGTAGTAGAAGTCAGTGCCGCCAGCACTCGCCTGGATGGAAATCCCCAGAACAAGCATCCCAACTGCCGCCACACAAACGAGCATTCCGCCCTGAAGCCTACGCTTGAACTTGTTCATAATCTTCCCCTTTGTTTGTTAGTTTTCTGCATTCCCGGCATAAGCGCCGGGCCTTGCAGATAACTTCCGGGGAAGATGAACCCCACCTATTTGCCCAACGCATCAGGCCGTCGCCTTCCGCGCATGAACCGGGCTATTCCATTCAGCGGGAAGCCCGGCAAGGGCTTTCCCCGAAAGAATCTGCATGATCGAATATACCACTGAACAAATCACTGTCAAACCGCTTGTACCGGTTCACGACATATGGGACTGAGCGTGTTCGGCTGTCCTGTATTTTCGAAGGTATTGCATTGGTGTGAGCAAGTCCAGGGCGTAGTGAGGTCGGACATGGTTGTAGAAGTGCTGGTATTGTGCCAAGGCGGGTGCGGCGTCCTTGACGGTGAGTTGTCCGCTGTAGAGGTTCCAGAACTCGGTTTTTGAGCTGTCGTTGGCGCGTTCGACGACGCCGTTGAGCTGGGGGCTTTTGGGTGGCAGTACGGCGAGGGGGATTTGGAGCGTCTGGCAGGCGTCTTCGAACTCGGCGCGGAACTCGGCGCCGCCATCGACTTGCAGGGATTGCAGCGGACAGGGCAGTTCGTTTCGGACTGCTTGCAAGAAGCGCCGGGCGTTGTTGGCGGTAGCCCGGGAATACACGCGCACGACCAGTTGTTTGCTGACCGGGCAGACGGCCTTGAACTCTTTGAGCGTATCGCCGTCGCGCGACACACTCATGTGATCGATCTGCACCCACTCGCCGGGCTGAGCGGCCTTCACGCCGGGACGCCAGCGCTGGGCGTGTCCGTTGGCGAAGTTGCGCCTTCGCTTGGCCGTCACCCGCCCGCGGCAGAACGCGCACGGCGTGATCCGGCGCAGGCATACGCCCTTGACGAGGATCCGTCCAATGGTCGATTCCGACAGGAGGATTCCTTCGCGATCCAGCATCACCTTAAGGCGCCGCTTGCCCATGAACGGATAGTGCTTGCGCATCCGCCATACGGCCCATTCCTGGGCCCGCGTCCAGCGCGCGGGATGGGTGCGTCTCGGGCGGCGGCTTTTGGCTGCCAGCCCCTTCACGCCTTGAGAACGGTAGCGCGCCTGCCAGCGGTAATAGGTGGATCGGGACCAGCCGACCGCGCGCAGAGCCGCGGCCTCGCCGCACCCCTCTGCGCGTAACTCCCGATAGGTCTCGATCTTGCGTAAGCGCTCAAATGCATCGCCCGGCGTGGTATCGTCCATGCGCACACGTTTCATCCCCAGGGACTTGATTTGCATGGTTCGGCTCCTTTTTGTTTGTTCGAAAAACAAAGGCTAACCGAACCCGCGCCCCGGCGAGCGCCGGGGCGCACCTCTTTTCCTTGCGTCGCTACGCTCCCTGCGGAAAAGAGCTGCGCCGTTCCCGCCCCATCAGAGCAGAAACCACCCCTCCATCACTTCGGCACCAGTCCCACATGTGTCTGAACCCGGACACCGCTTGCCAGCCCGCTGTCAGCCCGCGCTATTCGCCCAACCGTGGATAGTCTCTGCGCACTCCCTCGCTTTCGCGTGTGGATGGCTCCTATTGCTCGACATGACAAAGTTCAAAAGCTGACAATGCCACATATATAATGCTAGCCCGGTCCGCGGAAGGCTTTGCTCGGGCAAGGCAAGCGGTATTTTGCGCAGATTGCCTGCCTGATTTTGAAACCAAGGGGATATTTCCCGATGAAATCCATTTTCCAATCCGCCTGTGCGCTCTTGGGCGCTGCCCTGATCGCGCCCGCGATGGCGCAGGACGGCAACGAGTTGATCGAGGAAGTAATCGTTACGGCCCAGCGCCGCGCGGAAAGTGTGCAGGACGTACCGATCGCGGTGAGCGCCTACTCGGACATGCAGCTTCGCGAGCTGCAGGTCACGGAGTTACTCGACATGACCCGACTGGTGCCCAATCTGATCGGCAGCAACAACACCGGGCTGGGCTCGGCCAACGTGTATTCGCTGCGGGGATTGAACAACACCGAGTCGATTCCCACCTTTGATCCGCCCGTGGGCAGCTATGTTGACGACATCTTCATCAGCCGCCAGAACGCCAACAATTTCGCGCTGTTCGATATCGACCGCATTGAGGTGCTGCGCGGACCGCAGGGAACCCTGTTCGGCCGCAACACCACCGGCGGCGCTGTGAACGTGATTCTCAAGAAGCCCGCTGAAGAGCTTGGCGGCTACCTGGAACTGGGCTTCGGCCGCTTCAGCCAAGTCCGCTTTCGCGGCAGCGTGGACTTCCCGGTGCAGGACAACCTGCTGCTGAAGCTCTCGGCCTACGCCATGGACGACGACGGCTTCGTCGAAAACCGCACCACCGGCGAAGACGGCATCAACTACGAGAAGAATGCCGGCGTGCGCGCCGCGGTTCGCTGGTTGGGCCAAAGCCTGACCTGGGACGCCGCAGTGGCCTATGTGGACACTGAGCACGCCAACCTGCTGAACCTCCACGATCCGGACGAAGACGAACGCTACACGCTTACCGGGCTGCGCTCCGATCAGCCACCGCCCTGGCCCACCCCCATCCATGGCGCCAAGGCCAGCAGACCGCTGGGCAACTGGGTCAACTCGCTCTCGCTTTATTCCAATATCGAATTGGACACTGCGTTCGGCACGGTCAACATCATTACCGGCCAGCGCTACCTTGATCACGACTTTACGCTGGACTTCCTCAATCTGGGCCGGCCTTACGGCGGCTTCACCATCGCCAACGCCGGAGAGCACGACCAGTTCACGCAGGAAGTGAAGCTGACCGGCGCCACCGAGGGCGGCGCTTTCGACTACGTGGCCGGCGTATTCTTCATCAGCGAGGAAAACACCACCGACTTCGCCGACCTACTGGGTGTGGGCGGCGCCTTCAACGGCTTTCAGCCCCTGCTGCTGGCCGACCGGGTGCTGGAAAACGACACCGATGCGCTGGCTATCTACCTGCAGGCTGACTATCACCTGAACGACCAGCTCACCCTGACCGGTGGCGCCCGCTGGACCGACGAGACCAAGGACTTGGCCTACACGCCGAATCCCACCTGGCCCTGGGGCTTCGGTTCCGCCGACATTGCGGCGCTGGGCTATCCGCTGGAACAGAACGCCAAGATCACTACGCCGCGCATTGCTCTGGAGTACGCCGTCAATAGCGACCTCATGCTTTATGCGTCGGCCACGCGTGGCTTCAAATCGGGCGGCTGGAACGCGCGCGGCACCAACCCGGCCGCCATCGAGGTGTTCGGTCCGGAAAAGGTCTGGTCGTATGAAGGCGGCGTGCGATCCGACTGGATGGGTGGACGACTGCGCTTGAATGCCACCGTGTTCCAGACGGACGTAACCGATTTCCAACTGCCCTCGGCAGTTTACGACCCGGTAACGGGGGCCCCGACTTTCAATACGCGAAACTATGCGTCGCTGGAAAACCAGGGCGTGGAAGTCGAGCTCACGGCAGCATTGCTTGATGGTCTGACGGTGTTCGTGAATTTCGGCACCCAGGACGCCGAGTATGCCGAGCTCAACCCTTCGATCCTCGACCAGCAGGCTCTGTGTCTGGCTGACCTGGCGGCTGGGGTTGCGCCCTCGGCGAGTCCCTTCTGCGCTGCCGGCGTGATCAACGACTTGGGGCAGATCGCGGACCCGGTTCGTTCGCCCGACTACACGGTCACCGCCGGTGCGGCTTACGACATCCCGCTGGCCCCGGGCTGGGAGCTGCGGCCGAGCGCATTCGTCTACAAGATCGGCAAGCACAGCATCGGCTCGAGCGGGGCGCCCACCGCGCTTAGCGACGGCTACTCGGTGCTTACCGCCTCCATTACGCTGAGCAATCTGGATCAGGATTGGTCGATCAGCGCGGAGTGTCAGAACTGCGCCGACCGGGAGCAGGGCACTTCCTTCTTCGTCGGGCTCTACCTGCAGGATCCACGAACCTGGACGGTGAATTTCCGCAAGGACTTCTGACCCAAAGCGAGTCAGGCAAGACGCCGCCGCGTCCCGCGCGGCGGCGTTCTATTCGGGGGTTCGGGTCACCCCGGCCTTCAGCATGTCCTTGACCTGCTTGGACGAATAGCCCGCCTCGCGCAGCAATTCGACACTGTGTTCGCCCAGCATGGGCGGATGGCGGCGAATGCTGGCCGGGCTGGCGGAGAAATTCACCGGAAAAGCCGGCAATTTCAATTTGCCCTCGCTGGGGTGGTCCATTTCGCTCCAGAAGCCAACTGCTTCCAAGTGATCGTCGTGCAACAGGTCGTCGAGCGTATTCACCGCGTTGACCGGCACGCTGGTGCCGGCGAACAACTCCATCCATTCCGCAGTCGTGCGCGTAGCAAGAATGCGTCCCGTCTCGGAATAGGTATCGTCGATGTTGCGCACGCGATCAGAGAGCGTACGAAAGCGCTCGTCATTGATCAGATCCGGGCGCTCGGCAAGCGTGCAGAATTTTTCCCAGTGCCGATCCATGTAAGGCAAGACCGCGATATATCCGTCCAGGGTCTTGTAGGGCTTGCGGTGCTTGCTCATCAGCCGCTTGTAGCCGGCCTCGCCCAGCACCGGATCGAACACCATGCCCCACTGATGCTCGGCCATGACGAACGAGACCAGGGTTTCGAACATGGGCACTTCCACGAATTGTCCTTCGCCCGTGCGCTCGCGGTGAAATAGCGCCGCCAGCACGGCATAGACCACGGTAATGGACGTGGTCTTGTCCGCCACCACCGTAGGCGCGTAGCGAGGTTCTCCCTGCACCATCGCGTGCAGCATGGCGAAACCGCTAATCGACTGTATCGAGTCGTCCAGCGCGCCCCGCTCGCCGTACGGGCCGTCCTTGGAATAGCCGTAGGCGCCACAATAGATGATCCGTGAATTAACCGCCCGCACATCCTCATAATCGAGCTTGAGGCGCGCCATCACGCCCGGGCGATTGTTGTGGATCAATACATCGGCGTCGCGCGCCAGGCGCAGCAGCGCTTCCCGGCCGGCCTCCTGCTTGAGATCCAGCACTATGCCCCGCTTGTTACGGTTGCAGGTCAGATAAAGAGCGGCCATGCCGGGATTGCGGAACGCTCCCAGGCCGCGATTGGAGTCCCCGTATGGCGGCTCCACCTTGACCACATCGGCTCCCATGTCGGCCAGCAACTGGCAAGCCCAGGGGCCGGCCACTACGCTGGTGAGTTCCAGCACCCGGATTCCGTCGAGCGCTCCGGCCATCAGCGAAGACCCTCCTGCGAATGAACACTTTGTTCGGGCACGGCGCGAAATTGTATGCGTTTTGCATTTTCTTCCCGAATCCGCAACAATCGACCGTAACCACAACGGGGGAAGTCAGTCATGATCCAACCGATTACTCACGCGCTTGCCATGCACCGCAATCGGGATGCCAGGGCCAGGGAGAGGTTCGTTTCCGGACTGCGCGGCTACGTTCTAAACGACCTCGCCGCCACCATGCGCAAGGACTTCGAATCCGGCGTTGGCGAAGAGGTGAAGGAGGTTGCTGCAAGCGAACAATTCGACGGCGCCGACGTGCATCGCGCCATGCGCAGCAGGGAAATCTTCAAAGCGTACTCTTCGGCGCGCTGCACGGCACAGCAGATGGTCTGGGACGTGGTGATGGACAGCGTGGAACAGCAGCGCGGCCAACTCAACGCCAAAGGCAAGAGCCTGATGAACAAGGCAAGCGCCGGCGGCACGCTGGAGCTCGACCCTACGCTTGAGATTCCGCGCTACGTGGAGGCAGTCGATGTGCACCTGATGCCAGGCTGCTATTACCGCGAATACGGCGGCGATGACCTGGCCGCCGGCGCAATTTACGACCAGGGGCTGAACGTGTTCGCGTTCGGCGCGATGGGCAGCGAATTGAACGATATCGGCTGGTCGATGGCGAATTTCTACAAGGTGCGCATCAACGATCCGAAACCTCGGCGCATCCTTGATGTGGGCTGCACCATTGGGCACAACACGCTGCCCTGGAAGCAGGTGTTTCCCGACGCGGAAGTGCATGGTGTGGATGTGGCGGCGCCCTGCTTGCGCTATGCGCACGCCCGCGCCGAAGCGATGGGAGTTGAGGCCCACTTCCACCAGCAAAGCGCCGAGAACATCCGCTTCCCGGACAACTCCGTGGATGTGGTGTTCAGTTCGATGTTCCTGCACGAACTACCGAACAAGGCGATCCGCAAGTTCCTTGCCGAGGCGCATCGCGTACTGCGCCCCGGCGGCGTGCTGCTGAACATGGAATTGCCGCCCAACGACCGAATGGCGGCCTACGACCAGTTCTACCTCGACTGGGACAGCTATTACAACAACGAGCCGTTCTACAAGGATTTCCGCGACCAGGACCCGCGCGAACTAACGGTTGCCGCAGGCTTCCCTGCTGACGGATATTTCGAGGGCGTGATGCCGCGCTATACCTACACCGACGAGCAGGAATTCAAGGCCGTGGCCGGTGCTGAACCGGAGTTCGGGGAAGACACGGGAAGACTTTCCGACGTGATCTTCTGGTACGGCTTCGGCTCGGTGAAGCAGGGCTGATATGGACGCGGCGTTGGGGGAACGGCTGAGCCGCCGCATCAAGGGCGGACGCAAGCATTTCTTCCAGGACCCTGCAACCGACGCGCTGCTGGCCAGCCTGCTCAAGTTGATGGCTGAGCACTGGGTCGCGCGGGAACGGCTGATGAGTCTGGAGGCACTGATTCTGCAGAAGGGGCTGGCAAGCCGCGAGGAAATCGAGAATTTCGAGCCGGATGCGGAGCAGGCAGCCGCCTGGGCCGCGGCCAATGCGGAGCTGATCCGCAAGGTTCTGGCGCCCTTCGAGGAAATGGGGGAGGACGAGAACAAATGATGCTGGAACACAAGATATTGGTTTTCTTCCACGTTTCGCTGTGGGTGTTCTGGCTGGGCACCGACCTGGGCGTGTTTCTGGCCGCGAAAATGTCCGAGGATTCTTCACTCAGCACGGAAACCCGAGCCAGCGTTCTGCGCCTGGGTATGGTGCTCGACCGGCTTCCACGCACCTGCAACGCGCTGATCTTCCCCAGCGGCCTGCAACTAATCGCCAACCTGGAGATCATCAGCGTGCCCGCCTGGGTGCTGGCGTTGGTCTGGATTCTCGGCCTGACCTGGGTCCTGATCATGTGGCGCGGCTTTCTCAACCCGGGAACTCCCGCCGAGACGTTGTTCCATAAGACCAATACGCCATTCAGCCTGCTGCTATGCGTGGGCGCGCTGGCATTCGCTGCCGCAACGCAAACGCTGGCCGCGCTGGAGGCTCCGCTGTGGCTTGCCGTCAAGCTGGTGGCGGTTGGGCTGATCGGATTTTCCGTTGTGCCGCTGGACCGCGGCTTCGCGCCTGCGCAGGTCACGTTCGGAACCATCGCGCAATCCGGCTCCACGCCCGAACTTGAGCAAAAGTATCACGTCCAGTTGCAACCGGTTTACGGATGGGTATTGTTTATCTACGCCATGACCGTCGTGGCGGCGTTTTCGGGCACGGTATTCGGCCCCTAGTGAAAAAAAGCAACGAACAGTTGGTAGCTCTAACTCAAGGAGAACATAGATGATTCGCCTATACGGCCCGCTTAATTCGCGGGCGGCACGCTGCCTGTGGATGCTGGAGGAATTGTCCATCCCTTACGAGCACGTGCCACTGGACGACTTGTCGCGGGAAGATCGCAGAAAAGCGATCAGCAAGGTCGCTATAACCGGCAAGGCGCCGGCCCTGGAAGACGGCTCGCTCAAACTGTTCGAGTCAACCGCCATCAACCTCTACCTGGCCGCCAAGTACGATGATCGGGAGCTCTGGCCCGCCACGCAAGCGCAGCGCGCGCACGTGCTGCAATGGGCGTTCTTCGCCATGACGGAACTCGAGCCGCATATCGTTACCCTGTTCATGCAGAAATTCGTGCATACCGGCGACGATCACAACGAGGCGGCCGCGCAGGCGGCGCAGGCCGCGCTTTCCGAGCCTATGGACGTGCTGGAGAAGCAACTCGCCAAGCGCTCCTACCTGCTTGGCGACCAGTTCACAGCGGCCGATTTGATCTGCGTTTCGGTGCTGGACATGCTGCGCATGCTCGGAGTGGACAGCAGCTCATGGGCGAACGTTAGCAAGTGGATTGCAAGCTGCACCGGGCGTTCGGCCTACGCGCGCTCCCGCGGCGCGGCCTAGCAGTTCGCCGCACAGGTGAACGGCGCCAATAGCGGAGAGCACGCACCGGTAGTTACCGCACGGCGAAACGGCGCGGTAGCGACGGTGCTGATGAACCAGCCCGATAGTCTTAACAGCTTCACGCCGGAACTCAGAAAACAGTTGTCCGCCGCACTGGCCCAGGCCTCGGCACACTCCGCGGTGCGGACAATCGTGCTGGGGGGCAGCGGAAGATTCTTCAGCGCCGGCGCAAATCTGAAGAGTGCCGCGGCGGCAAAGGAATCGATACGCGACACGCTCCTCAAGGAGTACAAGCCTGTTTTCGATGCGGTCACGAGGGCCCCGCAACCGGTGATCGCCGCCATTCAGGGCGGGGCGGCGGGAATCGGCATGTCGCTAGCGATAGCCTGCGACCTGGTGGTGATGGAAGAAAACGCCTTCCTGCTTTGTCCCTTCTCCGCTATCGGTCTGGTTCCCGACGGCGGCTCCACGGCGATGCTAACGCGGGCCATGGGCCAGCGCGCAGCATTTGAGTTCGCCATTAGCGGCGAGCGCATGACCGCGAGCCGCGCGGAACAACTAAACCTGGTGAATCGTGTAGTTGGGCCGGGCGAGGCATTGCGCACCGCCGAGAACTGGGCGGCCGAATTGGCGCGCAAGGCGCCGCTGGCCCTGGCCGCCACCAAGAAGCTCATGCGCCAGTCGCCGACGCTGTCATTCGACGACATGTTCATGGCCGAAGTCGAAGCGCAGGAGTCATGCAGCGCTACGGCGGATGCGGCCGAAGGAATCGCGGCGTTTCTCGAAAAGAGAGCGCCACGCTTCACCGGCGCATAAGACCGTATATCCGCCATGGGCAGGGCCAGCCCGAAAAAGCCACGCAAGAAACTCGACGACGGCGAGTGGCTGCAATTCTGGCGCCACGGCAGCGTCACGACCTTCGAGCGGCGCGGCAATCCAAATTACGACGGCGAGATTCGGGAATTCTGGGAACGGCAGTTCGCCGCCCTGCCACCCGGCGCGCGAGTAGTTGATCTCGCCACCGGCAACGGCGCGGTGGCTTTCCTGGCAGCGGAATACTCCGCAGCCAAGGGCGCGGACTTCGTGATTGAGGCGCTGGACAAGGCCGCCATAGCCCCCGAACAGCACTTGAGCGGCGCCGAAGCCGCCCGGCAATGGCTGGACCAGGTGCGATTCCGGGGTGATGCGCCCAACGAGCATACCGGTCTCGAAAGCGACAGCGTGGACCTGGCGACCTCGCAATACGGATTCGAATATGGCGACCCCGCGGCCAGTTCCCGCGAAGTCATGCGCATTCTCAAACCGGGCGGACGCATCGCGCTGATCACCCACCACGCCAACTCGATGGTGGTGCGCGAAGCGCAGGAGGGTCTCGAACAACATCGCCTGTGCCTGGAACGGGAGCGACTGCTCGAAAAGGCCGAACAGGTAGTGGCAGCCATGGCAGGCGCGGGAAGCGATTTCGAAAAGCGCCTGTTGCGCCAGGACAGCAAAGCCGAGCATCTAAGGCGCAGGTTGAACGCCGCGGTGGAGCGTGTGCAACGGCATGCTGCGCGCTACCGTGATCCCGGCAACGGTATCGGGTTTATTCTGCAGGGCTTGAGCAGCGTTTTCGCGCCCGGAATCGAGACTTCGCAGCGGCGCGAAGTCTTGCGCGGTCTACAGGAATCCTGCACCGCGTACCAAAGGCGCATGGAGGACCTGCTTGCCGCCACGCCCAGTGACGGGGAATTCGACCGGCTCCTGAACCACTTGCGTTCGGCGGGCATTGCGATAGAAGGCTGGTTCCCGCTGATCTATCGGGGCGAGGCGCTTATGGGCTGGGCCGTGGCCGGGAACAGACCGTCGCGCGAGGCGGCAGCCGCGATGGAGTAGGATTGCGCGGATTTTTCGAGGAGCGCTTAGCGTGGAAATCAAAGGCAAAACCATCGTCATTACCGGGGCGGCGCGCGGGCTGGGCGCCGCCATGGCCCGGCGTCTGGCCGGCGCGGGGGCGCGGCTGGCCCTTTGCGACCTGAACAAGGCAAGTCTGGACAACACAGCCGGTCAATGCCGGGAAGCCGGCGCCGAAGTGCATTGCTATGGCGCCAACGTGGCGAAGGAAGCGGATGTCGTCGCGTTCATGGACGCGGTGGTTTCCGACTGTGGCGCTCTTGATGCGCTGATCAATAATGCCGGCATTACCCGCGATGGCCTGCTGATGAAATTCAAGAACGGCGAATTGCTAGGCAAGATGTCACTGGACGACTGGCAGGCAGTCATCGATGTGAACCTTACCGGCACCTTCCTCTGCACCCGCGAGGCGGCGGGCCACATGGCGCGCTTGGGTGCGGGGGGCGTGATCATCAACATCTCCAGCCTCTCGCGAGTGGGCAACTTCGGCCAGTCGAACTACTCGGCCACCAAGGCCGGCGTTGCCGCGCTCACCGTGCTTTGGGCGCAGGAACTGGCGCGCCACGGCATTCGCACCGCGGCCATCGCACCCGGTCTGATGAACACCGAAATGGTGGCGGCAATGAAACCCGAGGCGCGCGAACGTCTCGCAGCCATGGTGCCGGCGAAACGCCTGGGCGAACCGGACGAGGTGGCGCAAACCGCGCAATTCATTCTGGAGAACGATTACATTTCGGGCCGAGTCATCGACCTCGACGGAGGCTTGCGCTGGTAGGCCGTGCATCTTGCGCGGCTTTCGAGCACGTTGCGCATAAGCGCGAAACGCCGGCTGTTGCCCGCTTGCGTTCTTCTCTCCTAGAGTGGATTTGCGGACGGAGCTGATGAAGGTCTTTGAAATCGGGGACTACAGCAAGGGCTTCAGCCTGCGCGCAGTCGAACGCCCCGAACCCATCCCTGGCCATGGCGAAGCGGTAATGCGGGTGCGCGCCACCGGCATCAACGCTCGTGACCTCTCCATAATGCGCGGCAGTTTGGGCAAGACCATAATGCCTCACACCCGGATCCCGCTCATGGACAATGCCGGCGACATCATCGCAGTGGGCGCCGGCGTAGAGCATGTCGAAGTTGGTGATCGGGTCACGATGAATCACTACTGGAAGTGGCTCGACGGCGACTGGCATGCCTCAATGGCGGAACAGGACTACTCCGCGACCATCGACGGCTTTCTGGCCGAACAGGTCGCCGTACCGGCGGCGGCGCTGATCGAGCTCCCCGACAGCATGAGTTATGAAGAGGCCAGCACCTTGCAAAGCCCCGGCCTCACTGCCTGGAACGCGGTAGTCGAAGCGGGCGCGGCCAAGGCCAGCGATACCGTGCTCACGCTGGGTTCCGGTGCAGTGTCGGTGTTCGGAATGCAATGGGCAAAGATGCTCGGTGCGCGCTGCATCATTACGTCGTCCAGCGACAGGAAACTGGCACGCCTCAAGGAGCTGGGCGCGGACTTCGGCGTAAATTACCGCACCAACCCGGACTGGCCCACCGAGGTCCTGGCGCTTACCGGAGGCGAGGGGGCTGACATCATTCTCAACAATGTGGGCTTGAGCGAAATGGAGAACTGCATGATGGCCGCGGCTTCCAACGGCCGCATCATGCACATCGGCGCCAACCCGGTAGTCCACAACCGTGAGCCGCAGGAACCGCCGTCTCTTACCAAGCTGCACAACCTCATTCTCAAGAACCTCACCATCCGCGGCATCATCGTCGGCAGCCGGCGCATGTTCGAAGACCTCATTCAGGCCATGACCGCCAACGACATCAAGCCGGTCATCGACCGAGTCTTCGATTGGGACGACATCTTCGGTGCAATCGACTACATGCAAAGCGGCAAGAAGATCGGCAAGCTCGTGATCCGCATCCCCTAGCGCCGCGATGCGTGGAAGCCCATGCGAGTAATCACGCTTAATGCGAACGGGATACGCGCGGCGGCGCGCAAGGGCTTTTTTGAGTGGCTGCGGCGCCAGAAAGCCGACCTCGTGTGCCTGCAGGAACTGAAGGCGCAGGAGGACCAGTTGCAGGGCCGCGAGTTCTGGCCGCGCAACTGGAGCTGCTACTACGAGTGCGCCGAACGCAAGGGCTATTCGGGCGTGGGGCTTTATTCGCGCCGGGAACCCGACGAAGTACTGCGCGGCTTCGGCTCGGCGGAATTCGACGCCGAGGGCCGCTACTTCGAAGCCCGCTTCGGGAACTTGAGCGTTGTTTCCCTGTATCTTCCCTCGGGTTCGTCGTCCGAGGAGCGCCAGCAGGCCAAGTATCGCTTTCTCGACGAGTTCACGCCCTGGCTGGCGGCTGCCCGCGACAGCGGCCGGGAGTACCTGCTGTGCGGCGACTTCAATATTGCGCATCGCGAGATTGATCTCAAGAATTGGCGCGGCAACCGGAAGAACTCGGGTTTCCTGCCCGAGGAGCGGGCCTGGATGGACCTCCTGTTCGGGGAACTCGGCTTCGTCGATTGCTTCCGCCGCATCAATCCCGATCCCGATCAGTACACCTGGTGGTCGAATCGCGGCCAGGCTTGGGCGAAAAACGTGGGCTGGCGGATCGACTACCATGTGGCCACGCCGGGCTTGGCGGAGCGCGCCATGGCTGCCTCCATCTACAAGCGCAAGCGGTTTTCGGACCACGCGCCGCTGCTTCTCGATTATGCGAACTGACCGCTACGGCGGCTTCGGCGCCTTCCTGCACCCGCGGGTTGCGGCGATGTTCTTTCTGGGCTTTTCCGCCGGCCTTCCGTTCCCGCTGGTGTTCAGCACTCTGACGGCCTGGCTGGCGGACGTGGGCGTGAACCGCGGCACGGTGGGAATGCTGGCCTGGGTCGGCTTGGCCTACACCCTGAAGATATTTTGGGCCCCACTCGTGGACACGGTGCGGCTTCCCTTGCTCCACCGTATGCTGGGCCGACGGCGCTCATGGATGCTGCTGGCGCAATTCGGCGTGATTTGCGGCTTGCTGCTATTGGCCGGCACGAATCCAGGCGCCAACATCTATCCGGTGGCGGTTTTCGCGCTGCTGGCCGCTTTCTCCGGGGCTACCCAGGATATCGCGATGGATGCCTGGCGAATCGAAGCGGTGGAAGTGGAGCGGCAGGCGGCGATGGCGGCCAGCTACCAATACGGCTACCGCGTGGCAATGCTGGTCTCCACGGCCGGCGCCTTGTATCTGGCCGAGTTCTACTCGTGGTCGGTGAGCTATCTGACGATGGCGGCCTGCATGGGCGTGGGTGTGGTGACCGTCATCCTGGTGGCGGAGCCGGTTCGGCGCTCCACAAGCCGGGCCTTCGCCGGGTCCGTCGGCTGGCTGCGCGCGACCTACCTGGAGCCGCTGTTGGACATCGTCGGCAGGTACGGGCGTTACGCACTCGCGATCCTGGCCTTCGTTGGCCTATTCCGCGTCAGCGACTACGTGATGGGCAGCATGGCCATGCCTTTTTATCTCGACATGGGTTACACGAAGGTGGAGATCGCCAACATCACGAAGATCTATGGCACGGCCGCAACCCTGGCAGGCACCATGGCCGGCGGTCTACTGGTGGGGCGATTCGGCCTGCGCGCTCCGCTGATCCTGTCCACCATTCTTCTGCCGGTCACCAATCTGGCTTTCGCCAGCGTCGCGGCCTCCGGCGAGTCGAACCTGTGGCTGCTGGGCGCGGTGGTCACGGCCGACAATCTGGCCATGGGCATGTCCGGCACCGCGTTCATCGCCTTTTTGTCGAATCTCACCTCGCGCAACCACACGGCCACGCAATATGCCTTGCTGACCTCGCTCATGGCCCTGCCCGGCAAGCTGATGTCCGGTGGCTCCGGGTTCCTTTCGCTGGAGGTGGGCTGGGTAAACTTCTACGTGCTGGTGTGCCTGGCCGGCCTACCCGCAATTCTGCTGGCAATTTACGTTACGCGACTTAAGTTCTTCGACCGAGTCCCGGAAACAAGCCCGGCTCAGTAAGACGGCCGCAGCCGGTAGGCGGCCTCCCAGATTGCGTGGCCCAGCGCGCTGCCGCGCAGCTCGAACCGTGTGACGTGGCGCGGCGGTAGTTCCGCTAGCCGCTCGAAAACCGTAATGGGCTGCATTATTTCCTCGATGTGTTGGGCGTACGGCGCCCAGTCGGTGGCCACGTGAAACACACCACCCGCTTCCAGCACACGCGCCAGCAGCGCAATGAAGCCCGGCTGCACCAGACGCCGCTTGTGATGGCGCTTGCGCGGCCAGGGATCGGGAAAATAAAGGCACACCATTGCCAACGCCGCCGGAGGCAATTGCGAGCGCAGGACTTCGTGGGCGTCGGCCTGCATGAGGCGCAAATTACGCAGCCCGGAGCGTTCGGCTTCGAGCAGACAACGGCCCAGGCCCGGCAAGTGGACTTCCACGCCCAGAAAATTGAACCGCGGCGCTTCCGCGGCCGCCCGCACCAGCGTAGCTCCGTTACCGAAACCGATCTCCAGTACTGTGGGAGCCTCGCGCCCGAAAATCTCCTTGAGCGACAGCACCGACGCGGATTCTTCCACGCCGTAACGCGGCCACAGTTCGTTAAGCGCGCGCTTCTGCGCTGCGGTAATCCGCCCCGATCTGCGCGCGAAACTGCGGGGCGCCGTACGTTTCCCGGACTGCGAACTCACTTGTCTTGCAACCACACGTATATCCGCCGGCAGCTCTTGGCGGCCCTTGGAAACTAGCATAGACTAGCCATTGACGCGGGCGTAGTTCAAAGGCAGAACCTCAGCTTCCCAAGCTGATGATGTGGGTTCGATTCCCATCGTCCGCTCCGTTCGTGGCCCACAATACACGCCAAATCGGCGCCGTAACCTGAAATGCATGGTTATTCGCGCAGAATCGGGCCTGCTGCGCATTTCTCGTAATTCGCGCGCGATTTCCGGCTTTCGCTGCGCGCTTTCGATCCTTACTCTGATATTCCCGGCGGCGCATGGTTGCGCCGCCTCATACACTCACCACAAGGAGGTATTCAATGAGAGTGCTGATCGAACAGGAATGCGCAGCGGTGGCCGGTGGCCACGAGTCGGAGTGCGAACAGGTAGTTACCACCATACTTATCGTGGGCGGAGCTATTGGCGGGGGAATGGTTTCAGGTGGTCCGGGAGCGCTCACGGGCGCAACCATCGGAGGGCTGGCGGCTCAGGCGCTTGCACACCCCATCTGCAAGGCGATCGAGAAGGAAGGGGAAGAAACAGAGGAAGTGGGGCGCGAACTTCAGAACTGGTTCGACAACAAGTACGTGAGTTGGTTCCAAACCAGGGGTTCAAATGGCCCAAATCAGCCAAAAATATACGCCCCGCACGAGCTGGTGCCGGACGGCGCAACCTACTGACTGAACGCATAACGGCAAGGAGGCAGACATGCGACAACTGAATGCACAGCAGCAGGAAATGGTGGCGGGCGGAGGGGCCCCGGAGTTTCGCAGCATCATCCGCCACGACATTCCCCGCTTCGACGAGCCCCATGAAGGCTTGCGCATTGAACTTCGGCAGTCCGGCGACTCGCCGGAGATCGAGGTGCGCATACCCCTAAGGTGGTTGCCGCCCTGGGCCTGTCCAGACGACGTGCGCTGACAAACCTGGTCGCCGTCAACAAGTGAGGCCGGTCCGGTGGGCCAACCCGGAAACTATGGTTCCCGCGAAACTGCGAGTCTGTTTCGCAAAGCAAGCGTGACCAGACAGCGGCAACGCTTTCTGGGTGACGTGCTGCTCGCCGGGCCGGCCTCCACTCCCTACGTGGTGGTGGCGGCCGGCTTCATTCTGGCGACCCTGCTTGCATTGACCCTGCTTGTTCAGGTGCCTGCCAAACTGCATGCGCCGGGCGTACTGCTGCCGGTTGGCGGTCTGACACGGGTAATGGCGCAGGAAGCCGGCGTAATCGGAGAGGTGCTGGCCGCATCCGGCGACACGGTCGTGGAGGGACAGCCGCTGATGACGCTGCTGGTGGACCGCAGGCTTACTGACGGCGCCGGCAGCTACGCAACGCGCGCGGATTCGGTTGCGCGGCAACGTGGCTTGCTCGACCGGATACGCGGCGAGGAGCGCAAGACTCATGATTCGAGACTGGAGGCACTGCGCGTACGCCGCAACGCGCTGCGCGACCGGCTGCAAGCGCTGAACGAGCGCTTGCTTAACGTGAAACGGCAAGCAGAGTTGGCCGAATCGGAATATCAGCGGCTTGATTCCCTCGCGCCTGCGAGATTTGCGACAACACGCGAAGTCGAGGCGGCGGAGCTCCGACTGCTGCAGGCGCGAAGCGTGGAGCAGCAACTCAAGGCCGAATTGAATCACGCGCGACTCGAAGCAGTGCAAGTTGAGCATGAACTCGAAACCGAGCGCCATGCCTTCCTGGCGCGGGACTTGAGCCTCGCCTCGGACTCCGAACGCCTCAACGATCGCCAGGTGGAACTGCGCAGCCTAGCGCGCCGAACAATAGTTGCACCGCGCAGCGGGCGATTGGCTGACGTACTGGTCAGCAGCGGCAAAACCATATCGGCAGGGGCAACTGTCGCAAACATGCATCGCTCCGGCAGCGCAATGGAAGCGCGGCTCTACTTGTCGTCGCTGGTGGCGGGCCGGGCTCAGCCAGGCCAGGAAACCTTGCTCAAGGTTCCAACTTTCCCTTCACGCCAGTTCGGTGTTCTTCGCGGACGGATTCTGGAACTTACGAGCGCACCCATGGATCCCCGCTCGGTCAGCTTGGTGCCGAGCCTTGCGGCGCCGGTCTATGAGGCGCGCATTCAGCTTCATAGCCAACACATGAGCGCCATGGGAAAGCAATGGCAACTGCGACCCGGCTTGAGCGTCGAGGGAACGATTATTGAATCGCGCCGGACGCTCATCAGTTGGCTGCTTGAGCCACTAATCCGGGGCGTTGGCGCACCCAAGAACGCTACTTCAGGTGGCGAGCGTGCGAACCTGGAAGCAAGCCTTTGACGGCGCCATTGGCCGCCGCCGGCGGCTACGGCATGTAGGCCAGCATCAGCAGTCCGAATGCGGTCTCGCCTGCCTGGCGATGATTGCGGATTTCCATGGCTTGCGAATGGATCTCGCGAGCCTGCGCTCGAAAACCGGGGAGGCGGGCCGCGGGCATACCCTGCGCGCCTTGATGGAGGCGGCCGCGCGGCTTGGCCTGCGCGGCCGGCCTTTGCGGCTGGAGCTCAGCGAGCTGAACAAGCTGAAGCTGCCGTGCATCCTGCACTGGGACCTGGATCATTTCGTTGTTCTGGGAGAAGTGCGCAAAGGTCATGCTCTTGTCCTGGACCCCGCTCGGGAGCGCCGCTGGTGGCGTCTGGAACAACTCGATTCGCGCTTCACGGGAGTAGCGCTGGAACTCAGCCCCAGCGCTGACTTCACGGCGGCCGATCTGCGCAGCAGCCTGCCGCTGAAGCCCATCGCGCGGTCCTTCGATCGCCTCGCGCAGACGCTTGCCAGCCTCACAGTGATCGCGCTGGCACTGCAGGCCTTGAGCCTCGCGCCGCCGGTGCTGTCGCAGATTCTGATTGATGAAGTTACCGCTTCGCGCGACGCCAATCTGTTGCAGTCCATGCTGCTGGCGATGGGCCTTCTCGCATCTGTAGTCATTCCTTTGCAACTGCTCCAGGCCTGGATCGGGATTTGGCTCTCCACCTCGATTTCCGTCCAGACCTCCAGAAATCTGACGACGCGCCTGTTCAGCCTTCCGACGCGGTTCTTCCGGCAGCGGCATGTAGGCGATGTAGTTTCCCGGATGGAGTCGTTGACGCCGATCGTGAATTTCGTAACCGGGTCCGTCGTGAGCGGCATTATCAACCTGCTGCAGGTTGTGCTGACCGGAGTGGTGATGCTGATATACAGCCCCGTGCTCATGTTGATCAGCATGGCTGGTCTGGCGTTGCGCACCGGGCTGGTGTGGAGCGTATTGCCCGCCCAGCGGCGTTTGGCGCGCGACGGACTGGTGGCGGGCGCCAAACAGAGTTCGGCCCTGCTGGAGTCGCTGCGTGGCAGTGAAACGGTAAAGGCCATGGGGGGTGAAACCGAGCGGGTTGCCGTCTGGCAGACGCACCTTGTGGAAAAGCTGAACTTTGGCGTACGCAGCGCGCGTATCGGCATGCACTCCAGCGCCGGCCTTTCAGCGCTTGGCGAAGCGGAACAGATCGCGTTCCTGGGCATAGGCATGCTGGCCCTGTTCGATGGCCGGCTCACGCTTGGCGCGCTGTTCGCATTCATAACGCTGCGCGCGCGCTTCAGCAGCGCGCTCTCAGCTCTGATCGGGCTGTTTCAGCAAGCCTACATGCTGCGGCTTCATGCCGAGCGCTTGGGCGATATCGTGACACATGAGCCCGAAGCCGACGATGGGCAGCCCGTGCGCCGCTTTATGGGCGCGTTCGAAGCGCAAGCGCTGGGATTCTCTTACGGCGTTAACGAAGGATTTGCGCTGCGCGACTTCTCATGCTGCATCAAGCCGGGCCAGTTGGTGGTCCTGACTGGTGCGTCCGGCTGCGGAAAGAGTACCTTTCTGAAACTCCTGGCTAGCCTTGAGACGCCGACGGAAGGGCGGCTGCTGGCGGATGGTCTGGAGGTGAACAAGCTTCAGCGCCACGACTATCGCAGACAGTTGGGCATGGTGCTTCAGGGCGACGTACTGTTTCGCGGCAGCATTGCGGAAAACATCAGTTTTTTCGATCCGGCGCCGAACATCGAACTCATCCATGAAGTTGCGCGCCTGGCGGCCGTGAATCACGACATCCGGCAATTTCCGATGGGGATGGCGAGCCCGATAGGCGACATGGGCTCGACCCTCTCGGGCGGTCAGGCGCAACGCATCCTGCTGGCCAGAGCGCTTTACCGGCAGCCTCGGGCGCTGCTGCTCGACGAAGCCACCAGCCACCTTGATCCCGCGGGCGAAGAGCGCGTGGTGGAAATGCTGAAGAGCCTCGACATCACCATTGTTTGCGCGGCCCATCGACCGGCCATCCTGCGCTACGCCGACCAGGTGCTGGAATTGCCACCGTCTACCGGCGGCCAAGCGGCCTACAATGCGGCCCATGATCGCTCCCCGACTGCTGGCCTGGTGGGATAAGCACGGGCGCAAGGATCTCCCCTGGCAGCAGCGCCGAAATCCTTACCGCGTGTGGGTTTCGGAGATCATGCTGCAGCAAACCCAAGTGGCGACGGTCAAGCCCTACTACCGGCGCTTCATGCAAGCCTTCCCGGACATCCCGACGCTGGCGAAAGCCGACGCGAACGAGGTGCTGGCGATCTGGGCCGGACTCGGCTATTACTCGCGCGCACACAATCTGATGAAAGCCGCAAAGATTGCCGTCGAGCAGCACAATGGGGAGTTGCCGGAGGATTATCAGGCGCTGGTGGCGCTCCCCGGAATCGGACGCTCCACCGCCGGGGCGATCCTTGCGCTTGCCCACGGACAAAGGCGAGCAATCCTCGATGCGAACGCGCGCCGCGTGCTGGCTCGCTTCTACGGAGTGGAAGGCTGGCCTGGCAAGTCCGCAGTCAACAGAGCTCTCTGGGAGCTGGCTGAATCCAACACCCCGGAGGACCGAGTGCAGGACTACACGCAGGCCATCATGGACCTCGGCGCGACCGTTTGCCGGAGGCGCAAGCCGCGTTGCGAAGCCTGTCCACTGAACAAAGACTGCCAAGCCCGCACCCTGGGCAAGACATCCGAAATACCAGCCGCGCGCCGGTCGAGGCGCCGTCCGCTGAAGAAATGCTCAATGGCCATGGTGCGAAACGCGGACGGAGCGGTGCTGCTTGAGCGGCGGCCACCCACCGGAATATGGGCCGGTCTTTGGAGTCTGCCCACCTTGAATGAAGAAGAAGACGCGCACGCTTGGTGTGAGAGAGTGCTCGGCGGCTCCGCGGAATTGCTCGGCGAACTACCCTCCATACGGCATGGCTTCAGCCACTTCGAATTGGAGATCGTCCCTGTTTGCCTGAGATTGAAAGAGCCAACCGCCGAGGTTCGCGAAAGCGGCGCATGGCTTTGGCACGACGGAAACGGACCCGTGGGAATGCCGGCGCCGATTCGCAGGCTGCTGGAAACCCTTGGCGGCGACGAAGAACCCGCGCATTGACCGCCTGCCACCCGTTCTGCACAATCCCTGCAACATGACCCGAACAGTGCAATGCGTAATGCTGGGAACGGAAGCCGAAGGCTTGCCACGCCAACCGTACCCAGGCGAACTGGGCAAGCGCATTTTCGAGAACGTGTCCAGTCAGGCCTGGCGGCAGTGGCTCTCACACCAGACCATGCTGATCAACGAATACCGCCTCACGCCCATCGAGCCGGCGGCGCGCAAATTCCTCGAAGAGCAGATGGAAGCCTTCTTCTTCGGCGAGGGCTCCCGCAAGCCCGAGGGTTATCAGCCTCCCGCCGAATGAAAACCGGCGGCGCGCGCTTGCCACGCCGGTAGCGCAGGCACGGCTATAATTCTCCCGCTCTGAAGTGCCCCGTTCGCAGGGACACGACATACACGGCCAGGTAGCTCAGTTGGTAGAGCAGCGGACTGAAAATCCGCGTGTCGGCAGTTCAATTCTGCCCCTGGCCACCACCAATACTGCCGACAGGGGTTTGTCCAGCCTTACTTTTCGCCAAACCGCGTTGGCTACTTCGGAAACCAGCAACCGCGGAGCGTGAAGCTCCTCACCATTGGCGAGCAGGTCGCGTGCTTCAGCGGAGTCTTCCTTCAGAACAAGCCATATGACCGCTACACTCGCATCGACTACCAGGGCCACGGTAGATCAGTGGCCGTGATGGCGATCTGCACGAATCAGCAACTCGGCGGGGGTCTGGGTGCGCCCTTCGGATGCACTGCGCAGTTCGTTCGTTCGGGCCAGAAATGCCGTTCTCTTGGCAGACAGATCGTCCTTCACCGCATGCACGAGAATGTGACGTACTTCGCCTTCCAGCGACCGGTTATTTCGGGCCGCACGGAGCTTGAGGTCGCGTACCACATCGTCCTCAAGTAGCCTGATGTTGATCGTTGTCATGGTGGGCGCCCTGCGAACACAGCCTTTCCGATAGACTTTCACGAGTGCATTCGAAACGCAACCCGAGAGTGTAGAGAGTGCAGAGAGCACATTAGTTGTCCGGTCCTAAAGCACTTGAAGTGTCCGGTCGTGTTTTCGAGGATATCTTGCTTTTCGGGAGTTCGAGGTGGGGACAGTCCGGGACCGCCTCGCCTATACCAAGGCATGGGATTCATGCCCATAAGGAGGACACCGGCGCTGCCGCTAGCTTATCGCTGAACGGCACAAGTTCCATGCTGTCGTAAAGCACCACGCCGAAAGCGAAGCGTTTCCCGCAGGCCTCGGCCAGTGCTCGCAAGCCAGTGAAATCGCCGGACTTGACCGTAGCGCTCGCCTTGACCTCGACGCCAGCGATCATTCCGTCATCGCGTTCCAGTACGATGTCAACCTCTCGCATGCCCCGGTCCCGGAAGTGATACGGCGTGAGCCGCAGGTCAGAAGCCGTCATCAGCTTTAGCACTTCCGAGAACACGAAGCTCTCCAAGAGCGCGCCGAAACTCCCGCGATCTGCCTTGACCCTGTCGAAGGTCAGGCCGCGCGCGCTCGCCAGCAGACAGGAATCAAGGAAGTGCAGCTTCGGTGTCTTGACGATGCGCTTGAGCGCATTGGTGAACCAGGGCTGCAGTGTTGCGATCAGAAAGACTTGTTCGAGCAGTCCGACATAGCGCTGCCCGGTTTTGTGACTGACACTGATGCCGGCACCGAACTGCGAATAGTTGGCCAACTGACCGGAGTGCTCGGCCAGCAACCGCACGAATCTCGGAAGCTGGGTCAGCTTCTCGACATCGGCGACATCCCTGAGGTCGCGCGTAAGAATCGAGGTGAGGTAGGACCCTGCCCAGTCCTGCCTGCGCCGCTCTCTCGCGCGGGCGATTGCTTCGGGAAAGCCGCCGAGCAGGACGGCGCTGACAAGTTCGTCGCCAACGATCGCGTTGCGCTGGTTCTGCAGCTTCCCCTCGAACAGGCGCTCCAGGAAGGTCGGTGTCCGACCTTCGATCTCAGCCCTCGCCAACGGCAGCATCCGGAGCGTTTCCATTCGACCGGCCAAGCTGTCGGCGACCCGCGGCAGGGTCAGCACATTCGCTGAGCCCGTGAGTAGAAAACGGCCCGGGCGATAGTCCTCGTCGATCGTTTTCTTGATCGCCAGGAGCAGTTCGGGGACGCGCTGTATCTCGTCGATGGTAGCTCGGTCCAGGCCCCTTATGAAACCTGCCGGATCGGACTGAGCGGCTTGCAGCACGGTCTGATCGTCTAGCGTGATATAGGAGCGGCCTGCTTCGCCCATTTTCTTGACGAGCGTGGTCTTGCCGGCCCGGCGGGGTCCGACAATGAGGACCACGGGCGTATCCGTGAGGGCTTCTTCCGCCCGGCGCTCTACAAATCGTTTGAACATCCTGCCCCCCATGTCCCCGACAATTGGAACTATCCATGTCGGCTGATTGGAAGTCAACGGGTCGCTAATTGGAAGTCTGGAGATCGCGATCTGGAAGTGGCGGGGCTACCGGAACCAGCGGGTGTTGGGGTAGCGTTTGGCCAGCGGGCGGTCGATGCCGAGCCACAAGCCGGACGGCCACCACAGAAAAGCGGCGGTTAGCATGAAGAACGGGATGAGCGAGGCGTCGTAATAGCCGCCCACGGCGAAGCCGCACAGGATGAACAGACTCGTGCCCGCGGCCAGGCGGGTGGTGAAGCCGAGCAGCAGTCCCACCGCCGAATAGATCTCGCCCACGGTGATTACCCAGGCCACCAGCACGTAGAGCGGCAGCGCAAATTCCTGTAGAAACAGCGACGCGAAGGCGTCGGGGGGCATTTCGGTTAGGCGGTCGAGAAAGATTTCCTTGAGGATGTCGCTGGTGAGCCAATCGTTGACGATCTTGTTGATGCCGGCCACCAGCCAGAAGAGCGCGAACAGCGTTCTGAACAGCAGGTGCAGTTGAATGCCGGCGAACCGCAGCGGATGGGCCTTGATCCAAGACCGCTTCCAGACCTGGCGGAATTCCCGAATCGCGTGGCTCACTGTTCTTCGCCCGGCGCGTTCGTCTCAATGCTTGCAAGCGCGTCCCATAGGGGCAGCCGCGTGCAATAGCCCAGCGCATCGCCCGTTTCGGCGCGCAGCCAAGCCCGATTGATCCTGTCGATGCGCTGCTCCCCGAACTCGAGCACGCCCGGCTCCAATACCAGCCGGCCCTCCACCACCACCTTGTCCCGCCAGTTGCCTTCAGTCACGGAATAAACATGCACCGGCCGCGTGTGCCCGCGCGCAGCCAGCTCGACCGCCGTGAAATTGGAAATGAACCATTCCCAGATCGTGGATATCTGCGACCAGAAGGTGCGTGTTTGCAGGTGGTAGAGCGTGAAATCGCCCTCGGCGGGGACTGCCTGCTCCTCAGGCGGCGCATTGCCGGACTGGCACAGCACCACCACCTCGCACATGGTGCATACCTCGCCGAAGCGACCGACAAGGAAGTAATCGCGATAGGCGTCCACATTGACCTGCGCACCGGCCGGAGCAGCCATGAGCAGGGCGCACAACAGCATCGCCGGGCGCCGCGCCCTCGCATATGGAAACGCTCTTTTTCGCATCACCGTCCGACCCCTCGCCGTGCCCATTATGGCAGTACGCGCATTGACAGGCGGCGGCGGCCGGCAAGACAATAAACTTCTTGGCGCATTGGGGCGTAGCCAAGCGGTAAGGCAACGGGTTTTGATCCCGTGATACGCAGGTTCGAATCCTGCCGCCCCAGCCAACCCGGGATCAGTGAGCACAAGATGGCCGAAGCTCGCAACTACGAACTGCCGAAGATCGAAATTCTTGCCGGCAACGCCACGCCTGACCTCGCGGCATCGATAGCGCGCGCCCTCGGCGTCCGCAAGGGGCGGGCGCAGGTCGAACGATTCAGCGACGGCGAAATCAGCGTGGAAGTGCTGGACAATATCCGTGGCCGGGATGTGTTCATCGTGCAATCCACCTGCCCGCCGGTCAACGACAACCTCATGGAGTTGATCCTGCTGGCGGATGCCTGCCGCCGCGCGTCGGCGCATCGCATTACGGCCGTGGTGCCGTATGTCGGCTACTCGCGCCAGGACCGCCGCTCGCGCGCGGTGCGGGCGCCGATTTCCGCCAAGGCGGTAGCGGAGATGATCTGCGCTTCGGGCATTGACCACCTGGTGACAGTGGATTTGCACGCGGATCAGATTCAGGGCTTCTTCTCGATTCCGGTTGACAACGTCTATGCTTCGCCGGTCCTACTTGCCGACGCCTGGAAGCGCCTGGAACAGGACGTTGTGGTGGTTTCGCCCGATGTAGGCGGCGTGGTGCGGGCTCGCGCACTGGCCCGGCGCCTCGACAACACCGACCTGGCGATCATCGACAAGCGCCGCCCCAAGCCGAACGTTGCAGAGGCCATGAACATCATCGGCGAAGTGCGCGGCAAGGTATGCGTGCTGATCGACGACATGATCGACACCGCCGGCACGCTCTGCCAGGCAGCCGGCTGCCTGCTGGACGAGGGCGCGCTGGAAGTGGTGGCCTACATCACCCACCCGGTGCTCAGCGGCAAGGCGCTTGAGCGGATAACCGAATCGAGCCTTGCGGAACTGGTGGTTACCGACACCATTCCGCTATCGGAAGAAGCCATAGCTTGCGGGAAAATTCGTCAGCTCAGCGTCGCGGAACTACTGGCCGAGACCATGCGCCGAATCAGTCTGGATGAGTCGGTCAGCTCCCTTTATCTCGACTAGACAAACCTCTTCAAGAGGCATGATGCGGGCGCATACCGGCAATCAGGCGTGAAGCGCATGCGGCTTACGCGCACCGAACGCAACCTGATGATCGTGCTGGCGCTCATTACGATGAGCGGGCCGATGTCGCTGACCATCCTGTTTCCCGCGCTTCCAGCGCTGGAACTGGACTTCGGGATTTCCCGCGAACTGGCTCAGGTCACGACCTCGCTGGCCACCCTGATCCTGGCGCCGGGTGTCCTTATCTACGGGCCGCTGGCCGACCGCTTCGGCCGCCGGCCGCCCCTGCTTGGCGCCCTGCTGCTGCTATGCGGCGGCAGTGCAATCTGCATTTTCTCGCCCAATGTCGAAACGCTGATCGCCGGGCGTTGCCTGCAGGGCCTTGGCGCCGCGGGCTGCATCACGCTGGCGCGGGTGATGCTGAGGGACGCTTTCGGGCAGAAGCGGCTGCCGCGCATGCTGGCCATACTGACCATGGCGATGATGGTCGGTCCGATGGTTGCGCCTGCCTTGAGCGGCTACCTGACCGAGCAGTTCGGCTGGCGCAGCATATTCATGTTCCTTACCGGGTTCTTCGTATTGCTGCTGGCGATGTTCCTGCGCATCGAAGAAACATTCACGCGCAGAGATTCCGGCGGCCGCCGAGCATTCCGCGCGCTGCTCGTCAACCCACGCTTCCTGCGTTATGCGATGGCGACCGGCATGATCGTGGGCGGCTATTACTGCTTTGGCGCCGGAGCCCCGCACGTGGTGGAAACCATGCTCGGGCACAGCCCCACGACGTATGGCCTGTGGACGATGGCCCTGAGTTCGTTTTACTTCTTCGGAACCATGAGTTCGATCTGGCTGGGCCCGCGGATCGGCGTGAACGGCTCCATGATGCTGGGCATGACCCTGACGACGGCAACCGCCTTTGCGCTGCTGGCTCTGCTCTACTTCTGGGAGTGGAGCCTCACGGTGCTGTTCATAGGCATGGCGCCCTGGGCTTTCGCCTCGGGAATCTTCATGCCGAATGCGCAGGCCGGTTCGCTCACCAGCGCGGGGCCACACGCCGGCACCGCCTCGGCCATTACCGCCTTCCTGCAGCACCTGTTCGGCGCCATCGGAATGCAGTTGGTCGGCACCGTGCTCACCGACACGCCCTACCCCATGGTCTATTGCGTACTGATGTTCTCCTTGCTCACTCTGGTCTGCGTAGCCAGCCGCGCAGGCAGCATGCGGCGGGCCGCCAAGCGCGCGGGAGCATCCTGACCCGCGAATAGACGCGCGGAAAACCGCAGCCCATGATGGGTGCTAACGGCGGATCAACTGCTCCAGCGTGGGCGCGCCTTCGCCACGCTCCATGCGGCCACTGGCAAACCTGCCGATGTATTCCTTGTAGGCGCGCATCGCCTGCCAACCGAACAGCCACAGGATGGGCATGTTCACCAACAGCATCAGACCGGTGCCCAGCGTGGTGACCGTATCGAGTTCGGCGTCCGTGCGCAGCCAGCCCAGCGTGGCCACCAGCGCCAACGAGCAATAGCTGAGCTTGTAGATCATCAGCCCTACCTTGCGCGCGCCCAAAAACCAGATCGCCTGCTCGGCGTAATAGCTCCAGGAGATGATGGTGGAAAAAGCGAACAGCCACACCGCCATGGTCACCAGCCACTTGCCAAGACCGGGTATCGCCGAGTCCAGGGCGCGCGCGGTGAGGGTGGCCCCCTCGTACGACTCGTAAAGCGCACCACTCTTCAATGAAGGCTCTACAGCGCTCTGGTGGTTTCGCCACTGAATTCGGGCTTTTCCATCTTCGCCGAGAACGACCTGGCCTTCCATCTTGTGGAGACTGTTGCCGGTGGACGCGTTCGGGCCGGACGAGGCCACCAGGAACACCGACTCCCCGCCCGACCACTCGCCGCCAAAGCGTGCAGGCGCCGCGCTGGCTTCGATGGTCCAACTGCCGTCGCCAGCGGCCACCACTTGCGGCAGGGCGTTGAATTCCGCCTCGGGGCCGCGCCGCCATTCGCCGGTGCTCAAAATTACCAGCGCGGTGAGCGTGCAAACCACCAACGTGTCGATGAAGGGCTCCAGCGCCGCCACGATGCCCTCGCGAACGGGTTCATCGGTGCGCGCCGCGGAGTGCGCGATAGGCGAGGAACCCTGCCCCGCCTCGCTGGAGAAGAGCGCGCGCTTCATGCCGAAGATGAAGGCTGCCCCCGCGGTTCCGCCCAGGAAGGCTCCAGTGCTTTCCAGGGACGAAAAAGCGCCGCGAAAAATCAGGGCGAACGATTCCGGAATTTGCTCGTAGTTCAACCCGAGTACCGTCACGCAGCCCACGAAGTAGAGCACAACCATGAATGGAACCAGCCGCGAGGCCACCTGGCCGATGCGCTGAATGCCGCCAACAATCACGAGCGCGGCGCTCAGGGCAAGCACGAGACCACACATCCATGCAGGTATGCCGAAGTAACTCTCGGTCACGTCGCCCACGTTCCAGGCCTGGAACAGGTTGCCGCCCGTTATCGCCGAGATGATCACAGAAATGCTGAAAATCACCGCGAACAGCTTTCCCGCAGGGCGTAGCTTCGGCCAGCGGGCCGGTAAGCCCTGGTCAACGACCATCATCGGCCCGCCATGCGGATTGCGCGGATCCTCCGTGTTGCGGTAGAGCATGGTGAGCGTTACTTCCGTGAGCTTCACGGCCATGCCGCACAGACCAACCACCCACATCCAGAACACAGCGCCCGGACCGCCCAAGCTGATCGCCAGAGCCACGCCGCCGATATTGCCCAGGCCAACCGTAGCGGACAAGGCGGCGGACAAGGCCTGAAAGTGGGAGATAGCGCCGGGGTCGTTCTTGTCGTCGTACTTCCCGCGCGTGATGGCAACGCCGTGGGTCAGAGCGCGGTACTGGCAAAAGCCACTCCACACCGTGAACAGCACCCCGGTAGCCAGGATGGCATACAACACCCAGTTGTGCCAGACCAATGCATTCAGCGCATTGAAAAAGCCCATTACATCCAAAGCAGTCCCTCCCCTGCGCCCGCCAGGCATGATATCCGAGCACTTCGGCGCCCAACGTGCGTACCGTGCGTAGGACGTGCCTCAAGACTGGACATTACCCATAGCGCGGACACGGCGATGGGCCTCTGGTGCTCCACTAACGATAGAATTGTATCTCCAGTGGATTACCTGACGAACGGGTCCGCGTGGGAGAGGAACAATGAAGGGCGCAGCCGAGTATCGTTTAGCCATTGACGCCTACACGCCTGAAACCATGCCCATGTCGCGTCTAGCCGAGTACATGGGTGATTTGGCGCGCCTCCTCGGCGAACACAAACGGGTACATTTTTCTCGCCTAGAGGACGGAAGTACGGTCTTGGTTCAAACAGTAGAACCTGAAGCCGTGCCGAGAGTCAGAAATAGAATACAGGCGCTGACCAGCAAGAGTCAGGACGCTTCAGAGGACGCCGTCAAGGCATTTGCGAAGCTCAACAGGAAATTTGCCGACGACAATGCGACGGGAAGCTTGAGGGAAAAAGGCGGCACAGACGTGGTCCAATTCCCCGGCCGCGAGGACTCGCGGACTATGGCGTTCGGTGCCTTCAATCAGCAAGGTGTGCTCGACGGCGTACTGATTCGAATTGGCGGACGTGACGATGCCGTGCCCGTGCATTTGCAAGATGGCGAAACCATTCACGTGTGCAGCGCTACCCGCCATCTGGCGAAAAAGCTGGCGCTCCATCTGTTCGGTCCTACCTTGCGCGTAACTGGACAGGGGCGCTGGAAACGCGGCAAGAGCGGTCGATGGGCAATGGAACGCTTTCGAATCAATAGTTTTGAGCAGCTCGACGACGCGCCTCTCGGGGAGGTAGTACAGGAGTTGCGGCGTGTCGAAGGAAGTCGATGGAAAAATATCGACAACCCATCGGCAGAATTGCGGAGATTGCGCGGGCTAGACAAGGCTGGTTGATGCCAGTCTTCGACGCTACGGCGCTGCTCCATTTTCTGGAGCCCGATGCCAAGCCAGTTCTTGATCCAAACTCGGGCAAACCATTGGATGATGCAAAGGCGCGCATTGACTTGCTGATCAAAACTCTTCAGGCCAAAGGCGAAACCATTGTCATTCCGACGCCGGCGCTGAGTGAGGTTCTTGTTCACGCTGGAGACGCCGGACCCAAGTACCTCGATGTCCTTGACCGAAAGAGGTGTTTTCGCGTTGAACCATTCGATAAGCGCGCTGCGGTCGAATTAGCGGCGATAACTCGAGATGCCCTCGCGGAAGGAAATCTGCGTGCAGGCGTCAATGCAACCCGCGCGAAGTTGAAGTTTGATCGACAGATCATCGCCATCGCCAAGACTTGCGGTCATACGGTCATTTATTCCGACGATTCAGACATTGCCAAACTCGGCGGTCCATTAGGGCTTCAAGTCATCCCGATGCAGGATCTCCCCAAGCCGCCTGAAGTGCCGCAACGTGAGCTTGATCTCGAGTCTGAAAGCAATACCTGAACACTCATTTTGGCCTACCGCATGTTCCACTGACGTTGCAGTAAATTGCAACATCCGCGGAAACGGCCAAGTCACGGCATTATGTCTGCAATTTCGCCTGCCACACGGCGGGTGGAAGATAGGGCACAAAGAGCACATTGGGGAATTTCGGAAATGACGATCCTTAACGAGATTGATCAGAGTTGGTTGCCGATGGATTTGGTTGTGATCGGCATGTTCGGGCTGGTGGTGCTCCTTTTCGGATGCTGGCTTTCAGCTCGTAGCAGACTGAGGAAAATGGCAAGCGAATTCGAGAAGGCCGTCAAGGAACTGAAAGAACTTCGGACGAAATTCGAACCGGTTCTATCAGTCGAAGGCGAGGTCATTCGTCTGCAAGAACAAGCCCTGCGAATAACAAGTGAAATTGCAGAGGCACGAACCGACTACGCTGAGAAGCGAACGCTTCTAACGGAGCTTGAACAAGAGATTGCGGTCTACGACGAGCGGGTCTCCTTTGCAAAGTTTGGTGTCTATGAGCCTCACTTTGAATTCGATGACAGCGAAGCGTACAAGGCGCAAATCAAGAAAATTCGCGAATCCCAGAGAGAGATGATCTCCGCAAAGATCGCGACGCAGCATTACACAGATTGGCACCATGACGGCAGTCTGGCGAAGGGGAGGGTAATGGTGAATCGCCAAATTCGCCTGACGCTGCGAGCCTTCAATAGCGAGTGCGAGGCCGCGATCGCTAATGCTCGATGGAATAATGTCACCGCGATGGAAAACCGGATTCTTAATGCTGCCAAGCAAATCAATAGGGCCAATGCTTCCATGGGGCTCACGATAGACGAACAATATGTTTCATTGAAACTCGACGAACTGCATCTCAA